>CAKARM010000051.1:0-10712 GCA_916720585.1 uncultured Neisseria sp. | reverse complement strand
TACTATTTGTACTGTCTGCGGCTTCGTCGCCTTGTCCTGATTTTTGTTAATCCACTATACAAAGGTCGTCTGAAACATGACCCCATTTCAGACGACCTTTTTTCTTAATCGTTCAATCCGGTTTTATTCTTCGTCGCCCGCATCGCTGATGCTGATGCTGTGTTCCATCCTGCTCGGGTGAACTTTCAAGCCGCCGCAGCCGGATTTCTCGGCGGACAGGCGGTCGAGGTAGGCTTGGTCGATGTCGCCGGTTTGATAGATGCCGTTGAAACAGGACGAATCGAAGGACTCAATTTTCGGATTGAGTGCTTTGACGACGGCTTCCAAATCGCTCAAATTTTGGAAAACGATGCCGTCCGCGCCGATTTCGGCGGCAATTTCCGCCGCGCTGCGCCCGTTGGCAATCAATTCTTCACGCGTGGGCATATCGATGCCGTACACATTGGGATAGCGTACTTCGGGAGCGGCGGAGGCGATATAGACTTTGCGCGCGCCTGCTGCGCGTACCATTTCGACGATTTCGCGGCTGGTCGTCCCGCGCACGATGGAGTCGTCCACCAACAACACGCTTTTACCTTCAAACTCGGTTTCCATCGGGCTGAGTTTCTGGCGCACGGATTTTTTGCGCGTCGCCTGACCGGGCATGATAAAGGTGCGGCCGATATAGCGGTTTTTAATCAAACCTTCGCGGTAAGGTTTTTTGAGGTGGACGGCAAGTTCCATCGCGCTGGGGCGGCTGGTGTCGGGAATGGGCATCACGACGTCGATGTCGTCCACGGGCAGCTCGCGTTTGATTTTTTCCGCTAAGGACACGCCCATGTCCAAACGCGACTGGTAAACCGATACGCCGTCGATCACGGAGTCGGGGCGGGCAAAATAGACGTATTCGAAGAGGCAGGGACTGAGTTTGGCGCGGTCGCTGCATTGACGGGCAATCAGTGTGCCGTCAAAGCCGACGAATACCGCTTCGCCCGGCTGGATATCGCGTTCCAAATCGTAGGCAAGCGCATTGAAGGCAACGGATTCAGAGGCGACGGCATAGGATTTTCTGCCTGCCTCGTCAGTTTGCGAACCCAACACCAACGGACGGATGCCGTAAGGATCGCGGAATGCGACCATGCCGTAGCCCGCAATCATGGCAACCACGCCGTATGCGCCGCGCACAAGGCGATGGACTTCGGCAACGGCGTTGAAAATATTGTCGATATTGAGCCGGTGGGGATTGGCGTTTTTAGAGACTTCGCGGCGCAATTCGTGCGCGAATACGTTGAGCAAGACTTCGGAATCGGAGCTGGTGTTGACGTGGCGCAGGTGTTTGTTGCACACGTTTTCATACAGTTCGGCGGTATTGGTGAGGTTGCCGTTGTGCGCCAAAACGATGCCGAACGGCGAGCTGACGTAGAAAGGCTGCGCTTCCGCGCTGCTGCCCGCGTTGCCCGCCGTAGGGTAACGGACATGGGCGATGCCCGCATTGCCGATCAAATCACGCATATTGCGTGTGCGGAACACTTCGCGCACCATGCCTTTGCCTTTGTGCATATGGAACGTGCTGCCTTCCGCCGTCACAATGCCCGCCGCATCCTGCCCCCTGTGCTGCAACATCTGCAAACCGTCGTACAGAAGCTGGTTTACCGGCTCATGGCTGACCAAACCTAATACACCGCACATATCGTCTTCTCCGAATTCGAGGTTAACTTGGAAAACAGAATTATAGAATAAATCGGACAAAGTTGCCCAAATTGTTGACAATCATTCGCCCGTTCAGTTTGAAATCAGATTCGGACCATGACTGATTGATGAATCAATCCGGCAAAACAAAGCATCGAAAACAAAACCCAACCACACCATAAACACTTCTATTTCATCGCGTTATCAACACTCCACTCGTACCTCGATCGAAAATCCAGACTACAGGCAGCGCGATTGGCAAATATAGCCGCCGAACTTTTAACCCTCATGAAAAAACCGGTTTCAGACGACCTTTGATGTAATCGAGGTCGTCTGAAACCGGTCGGTTTACAATTCCGCCTTATCTTCCGTCTTATCCTTCTGACCGGGCAGATAAGGCATGATGACTTCAGACAATGATTGGAAATAAGGAATGCTGTACGAGCTTTGCCAATCTTCCGTTTCCGGCAAATCGGTGTGGGCGCAGACCATGACCGCCAAAGTCACCAGCAACACGCCTTTGGCTGCGCCGAACACGCCGCCCAATACCCTGTTGACGCTTCCCAACCCTATCGACGACGCTGCGTTGGTCAGTATGGTGCGCAAAAACTGCTGTAAAAAACGCGCCAAAAAGAAAATCACGACAAACGAAATGGCAACGCCCAAGGCATGCGGTTGAATCGATTTAAACGCCACTTCCGAAAACGGCACGGCAAACGTTTTAGCCAACAAAAAGGAAATCACCCACGCAAACAGCGAACCCGCTTCGGCAATGACGCCACGTATCATCGACATCACGATACACGCCGCAATCACGCCGAAGGCGAGTATGTCGGCTAGCGGAATATCATTCATTGGTTACCTGTCCGGCAATGCCGTGTACGCGCAATTTGTTCAAATCGCGTTCGGCCTCGTAGGCGTTTTTGTATGCACCTGATTTGACGCGGTAAACCTTGCCTTTGTCCGTCATCACTTCGGTAATGGTCGAGTCGATACCTGCCGCTTTCATTTTGCGTTGCAGGCTCAAGGCGCGTTCTTTTTCAGCATAACCTGCCTGAATCGCGGCTTTTTTACCTGATTTGACTTCGGCGGTTTTGGTTTTTGCCTTTTCAGACGACCTTTCGGCAGCAGCGGTTTTCTCTGCTTTGGCTGTCGGCTCGGTTTTGGCTTTGGCAACTTTCGCTTCGGCTTCTCTTACCGCAGAAGCTTTTTTGTTGGCTGTTTCGATTTTTTCGTATTTGGAAGCATCTACCCGAATTCTTTCTTTAGGTTCGGATGCGGATGCTGTGACGGCTTCTTTGGCTTTTTCCGCTGCCGCTTTGTGTTTCGCCGCCGCTTCTTCTTTGGCTTTTAACGCCTTACGTTCGGCAACGGCTTTTTCAGCTTTTTCCAATTGTGCCAGTTTGTTGCGTTCGGCTGCGGCAGCGCGTTCCGCCTTCTCGGCTTTAGCGGCTTGAAGGGCGCGTTTGCGTGCGGCGGCATTGGCTTCTCGCTCCGCTGCTTCTTGTGCTTGAAGCTGCTGCGCTTTACGCTGCTCTTCACGATTACGGCGGCGCTCTTCCGCACGGCGTGCGGCTGCTTCGCGTTTGACGGCTTCGGCCTTTTGGATTTTTTCAGACTCTTCCAAACCTTTGATGTCGCTGTCTGACAGGGTATCGTTAATCAGCACCAAAGGCGGGCCTACATCTTCGGGCGCGGCTGGCGGCGCATCAGGTTGCGGCTCGGCTTGCGCAGTTTGCTCCGGCGCAGCGGTTTCCTGCGGTTTGTCCGCTACTTCGGCATCAGCATTTTTAGCCGCTTCTGCCGCTGCTTCCAAATCTTCTTTGGTAGAAGGCTCCAACACGGTCGCATCCGCCAGGTTGGCAGGTTCTGCGTTGGCATTATTCTGTTGGATGGTTGTAGTTTGGGCGTTTTCTTCTGGCTTGTTTTCCGGTCCGGTTGACAGGGCGACGCCCAATAAAACGGTCGATGCCGCCACCAACCCCGATGCCATAACCAAGCGGCGGCGGTTGCGGCGTTTGAGCTGTTCGTAACCGGTCAGAACTTCATTTTGCTTATTGTCAGACATGGAGATTTCCTTTTACAACGCCGCCATTACGTCGGCAACGGTATGAAATGAGCCGAAAACAACGATTCTATCATTTTCGCCCGCCTTAGCCAAAGCTGCGCGGTACGCCTCGCGAACGGAGGTAAAAGTTTGTATATTTTCGATATTTTGTGCTTCCAGTTTCGCCTGCAAGGCTTCCGCCGTCATGCCGCGCGGCACGTCCAAAGGCGCGATATACCACTCGTCAAACTGGTCTTTAACGATTTCCAACACGCCGTCTATGTTTTTATCAGACAGCATGCTGAACACGGCGGTGCGTTTTTGCGCAAACGCCAAATTAATCAGGCTGCGGCGCAGGGCGCGGGCGGCGTGGGGGTTGTGTCCGACATCCAAAACGGTCAGCGGGCGGCCGGGTAGGACTTGGAAGCGTCCGGGGTTTTCAACCAGCAGCAATCCGCGCTTGATGGCGCCGATGTCCACCGGCAATTTGTCGTTCAAACATTCCAACACGGTCAGCGCGCAGGCGGCGTTAGAAAGCTGATATGCGCCGCGCAATGCGGGGAACGGCAGGGAATTGCGGTTGCGCGCGGGGTCGTCTGAATGCTGCGGATGAAAGCGGTAGTTCCATTGGATGTTTTCCAAAGAGGAAAAATCGAAATCGCGCTGCACCATCAGCAGTTTCGCGCCTATGGCTTCGGCGTGTGCGACCAACGATTCGGGCGCGGGGTTTTGACCGCAGATTGCGGGTTTGCCGCTGCGGAACACGCCTGCTTTTTCAAAGCCGACCTGTTCGACCGTATCGCCCAAAAACGCCTGATGGTCCAAATCCACGCTGGTAACCACCGCGCAATCGCAATCAAACACATTGACCGCGTCCAAACGTCCGCCCAAGCCGACTTCCAATATCATTACATCGACTTGTTCGCGAATGAAGATATCGACCGCCGCCAAGGCATTGAATTCAAAATAGGTTAGCGATATTTCGCCGCGTGCCGCTTCGATGCGCTCGAAGGAAGCGGTGATGAGGTTGTCTGAAACCGGTTCGGCGTTGACGGCGATGCGTTCGTTGTAACGCAATAAATGCGGGCTGGTCAGCGTACCGACTTTGAAGCCTGCCTGTTTGTAAATCTGCGTCAGGTAGGCGCAGACCGAACCTTTCCCGTTTGTTCCCGCAACGACGACGACGGGGCATTGCGGCTCGAGTTTCATGCGTTTTTTCACTTCGCCCGTGCGTTCCAAGCCCATGTCGATTAAGCCGCCGCTGTGGGCGGTTTCCAAATGCGAGAGCCAGTCTTGTAATGTTTTCATGTGTGTTTCGTTTTTCAAAAGGTCGTCTGAAACCGTCGTTTCGGAATAATTTGGACGGTTACTGCTGCTTGCGTGGATTATTTTTATATTGGGTTTAATTTGTATAGGACAAGACGAGAAACCGCCTTGCTGAGATTAAATCGGATTCGCGTCATCCTGAGCCTGACACCAGCGCGCCCAAACTTTCAGACGACGGTAAGATTCCTTATCCGCCATATCGGGCGTGACGCATTGCCGTATCGTTTTGCCATCGGCGTTCCACTGCAAAAACAAAGCGTAAGGGGTCAGCATCGTCGCACCGTCCAACACCGCGCCCTGCCCTTCTCCGTCTCCGCAAAATACGGAAGCGCGCGCATGGCGGTCGATGGCAATTTTCTTTACCGCACCCACCGTCCGCAAATTCACCACGCGCCAAGCGTGGACAAAACTGCCCGCCAACGCCGCCAGCCCGAACCACATCATCCAACCGTAAAACCATATCAGGCACACGGCAACTGCGGACAAATGCAACAAAACGGACAAGGCTTTTAAAGAACGGGACGGCTTCAAGGTCGTCTGAAAAGCGCGCATCGCCCTACATCATATTGTCGAACACGGGCGTAATGCTCAATTCCGCCTCTTCCATGTCCAAAACCATATCGTGGATTTCGGTATCGAAAAATTCCCAAAACGCCTTCAGGCTCATGTCTTGCGGCCACTTGCTTTTATCGATGTCCCAGCCTGCCAACTCCGCCTCGAAAATCTGTTGGTAGCGTTCGTCAAAATAGGCAATCACGGCTTCCGGCTCGTCAAACTGCGGCACGAGGAATACGGAGCAGTTGGCACGGATTTGCTCGATGGTCAGGTCAGGCATATTTTCATCGGCGGATTTCAGCCATTCCAAAAAACGGGCGGTCGGCTTAAGCACGACGGCGGTACGGTCAACAAAATACATGGTTTTCCTTTGCTACGGCAAAATCGGAGATAGTCTCTTTACCGTCTATATCTATTCTAAAATAATCCATTTGCCATTTTTGTGTTTTCTGGGCTGTTTTATTTAAATTTGTGCACCAGGGTGGATAAAATCGCATGGACATCTTTCCTTTACAATCCTTTGTAGAGAGAATTTTTTTACTGATAGCCACCTCTTTGGGAATTATAAATAAACCGCAATGACAGCCGTCTATCACGACAATAATCAGTTCATCGCCCAAGTCCTCATCGGTATAAGGGATATTTTTGTTCTCTTGGTCTTTTTTCCAAAAGACTGTAAAGTAGCCTTCTTTTTTGGGTGTTTTCTTTGCCAAACGACATCTTTTATATTTTTGATCATACTTTGTCTTAATCAAAATGCTTTCATAGTCTTCATTCCATTTTTCCTTTATCAGATCAAAGTCACCATAATACCTATGAAGAATGTCTGTCATTTTCATTGTTTTATTGTCTTGTCTTTAGAGATGTCGGTTGCATTCACCAAAGGTCGTCTGAAAGCCCAAATCTGTCTTTCAGACGACCTTTTGGCAAACTGTTAATGCGTCATTACTTGCTGCAAGAACTGTTTGGCGCGTTCGTGTTTCGGATTGGTAAAAAACTCTTCAGGCGTTTCGTTTTCCAAAATCTGCCCTTTATCCACGAAAATAATGCGGTCGGCCACTTCGCGCGCAAAGCCCATTTCATGCGTAACACACATCATGGTCATGCCGCTTTCCGCCAAGTCCTGCATCACTTTCAACACCTCGCCGACCATTTCCGGGTCGAGCGCGGAAGTCGGTTCGTCAAACAGCATCACGCGCGGCTCCATCGCTAACCCGCGCGCAATCGCCACGCGCTGCTGCTGACCGCCGGAAAGCTGGCTGGGGAAAGCATCTTTTTTATGCGCCAAGCCTACGCGTTCCAACAGCTCCATCGCCTTTTCCTCAGCCTGTTCGCGGCTTTGTTTTTTCACCTTCATCGGCGAAAGGATGATGTTTTCCAATACGGTCAGATGCGGATACAGATTGAAGCCTTGAAACACAAAACCCACTTCTTCGCGCACCTTGTTCAAATCCGTTTGCGGATCGGCAACATTGATACCGTCCACCCAAATCTCGCCGCTCTCAATGCTTTCAAGCTGGTTGACGGTACGGATGAGCGTCGATTTGCCGCTGCCCGAAGGTCCGCAAACCACCACCACCTCACCCTGCTTCACTTCCAGATTGACGCCGTTGATGACGTGCAGGTCTTTGAAATGTTTATGTACATTTTTGAATTTAATCATGTTTATTTTACATTCTCTAAAATTGACCAGATTTTGGCTGGTTTATCTTCGATACGTTTAACATAGCCATCTATTTTTTTCGCATTGTGTTCATAGTAAATACCGCTGCACAATACATCCATTGCATCCTTATTCAGATCACCATAACGATTATTGGTATATACCGACAAAATACAGGCTTTCAAAGGATGGAAAGGCACGCCATATTCCCGCGCAGCATCCTGATTTCCAAATAGCCATGCGTTTTTCACCAGAGCCGAAAAATTTCCCAACGCCGCCGCTTTAAACAATTTTTCCTTGATTAACGGATAATTTTTCCGTTTCTGCCTTTCCAGCTTGGCGACTTCATCCATCAATTTTTGCGAACCGTTAGGTGCAAGTTCGTCCTCCAAAGCCTTTCTATCATATTCGGCATCAATATCATGAAGTAAATCCTGTGCCTGACCATTGCCGTTTTTTGCAGCTTTCTTGAGCCAATAGTAAAACTCACTCTTCTTGAGATTCACAGGGTCAGTGGTCATTTCCAACTGCTCTGCCAGCATATATTGTGCATCTGCATCACCAGCCTTTGCCTTACTCAGCAAATCACCTTTCTTCCCACCGATACCGCCTAAGGCAAACACCGTACCTGCAATGAATATGACTACCCCGCCCCAAAGATATTTTTTAAGCATTCCATCCCCTATTTTTCAGACGACCTTACGGACCAGATAATTGCTCAGTTCCACATATTTCTCCGGCGCGATATGTTCGGCGCGGTCTTGCGGACTGATACCGACTGCCTGTAAATCCCCGTCGCCGGCAAGCTCTTTTAAATTGTTGCGTATGGTTTTGCGGCGTTGGTGGAAGGCGAGTTTCACCAGTTTGGCGAAATGCTCGAAATCGTCCGCCTTGCCGATGCGGTGTTTCACCGGAATCATGCGCACCACCGCCGAATCGACTTTCGGCGCTGGGTCGAACGATTCGGGCGGCACGTCAATCAGCAGTTCCATATCGAAAAAATATTGCAGCATCACGCCCAAGCGGCCGTAGTCGTTGCTTTTCGGCTCGGCAACCATGCGTTCGACCACTTCTTTTTGCAGCATAAAGTGCATATCGACGACATCGTCCGCCACTTCCGCCAGCTTGAACAAAAGCGGCGTGGAAATGTTGTACGGCAAATTGCCGACGATTTTCTTTTTGCCCGCGATGCTGTTGAAATCAAACTGCAATACATCGCCTTCATGAATCACGAGCTTATCCGCAAACGGCAGCGTTTTCAGACGACGTACGATGTCGCGGTCGATTTCGATAACGTGCAGGCGGTTCAGCTTTTTCGCCAAAGGCTCGGTAATCGCCGCCAAGCCCGGACCGATCTCAATCACCACATCATCCGCCTGCGGACGCACGGCGTTGACAATGTCGGCAATAATCCGCGTATCCTGCAAAAAATTCTGCCCGAAGCGTTTCCGGGCCTTATGTTCTTTCATCGCGTCTCTTCAAACTGTCGATCATTATAATAAGTGCGTATTGTAACTGAAAAACAAAGTCCTGTTCAGACCCGTGACCCAAGCAGCCGCCCTACGCCAATCGGGATTTCAAACCGTCCCGCAATGCAGTAATATCCCGTCCATCCTACACAGCTCGTCTGAAAACCCGCAAGGAGCAATTTCATGCAGATGAATTGGAAAAATCTACTCTCCACACAACGTTTCCGCACGAAAAACGGCGAAATCATCCCGACCGTCACGCCTTCAACCCAAGAAGGAGCCGACGCTTTGCGCACCGACTTCCATATCGACTACGACCGCGTCGTGTTCTCCGGCGCATTCCGCAGATTGGGACGTAAAACCCAAGTCCACCCTCTAGCCGAACACGACCTGACCCACAACCGCCTCACACACAGCGTCGAAGTCGCCAGCGTCGGGCGCAGTATCGGCAACCGCGTAGGCGTGATGCTGCAGGCAGGCGGCTTTTTACCGGAAAACAATACACCGAGCGATATCGGCGCCATCGTCCAAGTCGCCTGCCTTGCGCACGACCTAGGCAACCCGCCGTTCGGACACACCGGAGAAGACGCATTGCGCGACTGGTTCCGCAATCCTAAAAACCAGCCGTTTTTACAGACATTAAACGACGCCGAACGCAACGACATCCAGACCTATGAAGGCAATGCCCACAGCCTGCGCATCACGGCAAGTTTGGAAATGTATCCCGACACAGGCGGCATGCGCCTGACGTCCGCCGCAATAGGCGCACTGCTGAAATACCCTTGGACGACGCAACACCCCAACGGAAGAAAAAAATTCAATATTTACCAAACCGAATTACCCTTCATCCGTCGCGTTGCCAACGAATTGGGGCTGATTGAATCAGGCAAAGACTGCTGGGTGCGCCATCCCCTTTCCTACCTGATGGAGGCAGCCGACGACATCTGCTACGCCCTCTTAGACTTGGAAGACGCAGTCGAACTGGATTTGCTGAGCGACGCCGAAATCGAAAGCGTATTATCCGAACTCACTTTTGAAGAAAGCACTTGGCACGCGCAATCCAGCCGCCAGCGTTGCGCCATGTTGCGCGGCATCGCCATCGGCAAAGCGATAGAAGACGTCGCCCAAACCTTCATGATGCACCAATCCGACCTGCTAAACGGCAATTTCAAAGGCAAAGACCTGTTGGCGTTGTGCAGCCCGCAGGTTCAAAACACCTTGGAAAAAGCGAAAGAACTTGCCCGCACGCGCATTTTCCGCCACCGCACCAAACTCATGACCGAAATCGCCACTTTCCCGTGTCTCGGTTCCATTTTGGATTTATTGGTTCCCGCCGCATACGCCATGATTGCGCAAAAACAGGTCGATGTGCGCCAATCCCTCGCGCTTGATCTGTTAAAAAACCACGACCCCATCCAAGAAACTGACAGCCTGTATCGTACCTACATGAAAATCTTAGATTTCGTTGGCGGTATGACAGACAACGCCGCCGCAAAAATGGCGCAAGATTTATCGGGAGTGGGTATTTTACGATAATTAATATCCTTTATTTTCATATTGTTATTTTATTATAAATATTTTTATCCAGAAAATACTGGACAGCCGCCGACAGCTTGTATATTATTCGGTCTTCTTGATTCACGACGCAGTCGCGAAGTGATGAAAATGCACCCGTAGCTCAGTTGGATAGAGTATCTGGCTACGAACCAGAGGGTCGGGACATCGCCCTTTCACGGCGGTAACCGGGGTTCGATTCCCCGTGGGCGTGCCAAATTCTGAAAGCACAGTTTGATTAAACTGTGCTTTTTCTTTGTCACTCAATTCATCACAAACAAAGTGAACCCACTTTAAAATCAATACAAGACAAACAAATCACAGCAAATACCGCCGCAAAATAAAACAAAAGAACATTACATTAAAGTCAAATCCATATATAGTGGATTAACTTTAAATCAGGACAAGGCGACGAAGCCGCAGACAGTAC
>CAKARM010000050.1:0-10804 GCA_916720585.1 uncultured Neisseria sp. | reverse complement strand
AAGGCAAGAGATTGCCGAGTTCGTCTTGCGCGGAATGGGCGTAGTAAGTCGTCATCTAAATCCCCTTGGGTATTTTCACAGCTGGGCTATTTCTGTTTTCTGCCATCTGTCTTTGCAAAGACAGGCTGTGGGAGTCCGTTTGTTTTACGGATATGGGCGATGCAGTCGAAACTCACATCGATTCTCCAAATTTAAAACGCGCAAAATTTAACGAACAAGCCATACAAAATGGTTTGAGGTGTTGAAAAATCGAAAATCTGTGGAATGAGGTCGTCTGAATGACGGGGAAAATATTGTAGATAATTGGGAATTTATGATGTTATTGTTTTATTTGTTACAATTACCCGAACATAATACAGTATTTGTAATAAATAACAATATTAATTTGACTATTTGTGAGCGAATAGGACAAATCAAACATAGCGTGATGGCTCGAATGATGCAGATAAACGATGACAGGTTTTCAGACGACCTTTGTCGTATAGATGGGTTAAATTCGGTAGGATGCGGCTGTGCTTGCCTGATTCCGTACCCAAGCCGTTTTGTTTTACTATACAATCATATTGCTGCCGACTGCTTGTTTGCTGCGGTCTGCATCGGCATACGGATAGTGCGGACGCTGTTTGCGTTTTGGAAAATGCGGCAAGATGTTTATTTGCTAGTATTTTTAAGCATCGGCTGAAGCCCGTATCGGTTTGCCCCAGGTCGTCTGAAATTCCGAAAAAGAAAATTCATGTCAAACACCCCATTCTTCAAAACCGACTGCCCGAGCTGCGGTGCGCCTGTTGAGGCGCATTCCGCGACAGCCGTTACGCTGGTGTGCGGCTACTGCAACAGCATGCTGGTGCGGCAGGATGACAGTATCGTCGATTCCGGGCGCGATTCCGCTTTGTTGGAAGATTTCAGCCCGCTGCAAATCGGCACGACAGGGACATACGTTACCCGCCCATTTACCTTGGTCGGACGGCTTCAGGTGCAATACGACGACGGTGTATGGAACGAATGGTATGCGCTGTTTGATGACGGGCAAACCGGTTGGCTGTCTGAATCCGGCGACCTGTATTCCATGACGCGCTTGGTTGAATCGCCTGAAATTGTGCCGGAGTTTCACGATGTCGTGCCGGGCGGTTGCAATTTTAATTTTCAAAATAAAAACTTTGTTCCGTCGGATAAGCGTGAAATCAGCCTCAGAAAAGCGGCGGCTCAGGGCGAATTGCCATTTAAGCTGACTGAAGATACGACAAGTAAAGTCATAGACTGGCGATGCTCAGGTCTTTTTCTGACGATAGATTACGGCGATGATCCTCCCGAAATCTATTACGGCAGTATGGTCGGCCTAAATGAACTGAAACTGCAGAATACCCGTACCGACGACCAAATCCGTGAAACGGCAGGTCGTCTGAAAGGCAGTCATCATTCGGAAAATTGTCCGAATTGCGGGTCGTCCGTCCATTGGTTGAGCGGTGTCACCGATTTTCTGATTTGCCCGAGCTGCGGCAGCCAATTGGAAGTCAGTAAGGAAAAAGCGCGGCTGATTACTGCCAATGCCATGCGTGTGGCGCAAGATAAACTGTTTACCCTGCCTATCGGTACGCAGGGTCGTCTGAATAACAATGATTATTTTGTGATGGGTGCGGTCAGATATTCCGAGCTGGATCCCGATGCGACTTATGAATATATGTTTGAAGGCAAACGGCGGATACTGACGCCGGTCGGTTGGTGGGTCGAATACCTGCTTTACAATCCGCAGAAAGGCTTTTTGTGGTTGGTCGAATCGTCCGACGGCGAGTGGAGCCAGTCTGAAACGCAAAACAACTGGCCGCGTTTAAACAGCGCCCGCAAACCGCAAGGTTGTGATGAACTTTATTCCTACGGCGGCAAAGTCGAAGTCGCCGCCGGCGCGTTTTACTGGCATATCCGTTCGGGTGATTTGGCGTATTACACCGACTACCAAGTCGGCAGCAACAGCAAACTGTGTGCCGAGCTGACCGAACACGAGCTGGCATGGAGTAAAAGTACGCACACTACCTACGGCAAAGTTGCCGGCGCCTTCGGTTTGCAGGCGGAAGCGCCCAGATACACAGCAAAAATGAACGCAGACGGGGTCGATAACCAATTGCGGTTTGTCATGATCGCCATCTTGGTTGTCGTCAACCTTCCTGCGCTGCTGACCGACGGCAACTCTGCCTCATTTACCGTCATCTTTATAGGAACTTGGTTGTTGTGGACTATGGGCAAAGAAGACGAGGACGAGGATTAACATGTCGAGAGCCACTTACATCATTTTCAGCACCATTATCATCATCATCTCCATGATCATCAGCTACGGCTCTTCCGATTCCGACGGCTCGCGTATGCATTCCGGCGGCTATTACGGCGGCGGAGGTTTCTCCGGAGGCCATAAATGACCCATATCCCCGGCAATCACGGTCTTTTAGATTTATATGGCTGTGATGAAGCTGTCTTGAAAGACGAAGGTCGTCTGAAAACCGCCCTTAAAGCCGCTGCCCAAGCTGCAGAAGCCACCATCATCGCCGAGCGTTTCCACACCTTCGGCGGTGCAGGCGGCATTACCGGCATCTTACTGCTCGCCGAATCCCACATCAGCATCCACACTTGGCCGGAACACCGCTTCGCCGCCATAGACGCATTTATCTGCGGCGGCATGAAGTTGGAAAAAGTGAAGGAAGT
Organism: uncultured Neisseria sp.; assembly: GCA_916720585.1. Taxonomy (GTDB): domain Bacteria; phylum Pseudomonadota; class Gammaproteobacteria; order Burkholderiales; family Neisseriaceae; genus Neisseria. Next base: position 8,113 of record CAKARM010000050.1, on the reverse strand, counting down.
ATTGTGCAGGGAATTGGCGGCGGAACGAGCCGTTTGGACGGTAGCGCAACGTGGCGAAGGAATACTGGACGATACGCAGCCGCCAATAGAACAATAAAACCTGTGAAGGTCGTCTGAAACAGGCTCAATCTGTTTTCAGACGACCTCATTTTAAAATCCCAAAAATATTCTCACTAAGAACATCAAGGAACCAAAATGCACTTACGCACTTCCATCATCCTCTCTTTATCCGCGCTCTCTTTAGGCGCGTGTATCAGCAACCCAAGTTCGGCACCCACCAGTTCTTCATCATCAACACCCATCAACCCGTTCGCCAAAGACTACATCTATTATTTCGAGCATCTCGACGAAGCCAAAGCTAAAAACGAACAATGTTTGAAAGACGGCGTGTTTAAAAAGGTGGGCGTTGATATGGAAAATTTCCATCATCGAGAATTTATCGCTGCCTATCCCGACGATATTTTGATGCTCAATCCCGGCAACACCGAATTATCCCCCTGTTTCGCCGCGTGGACGGCAAACAATGCTGCGGAACCGCTGCGTAAATGGCAGGAGGAAAATAAGAAAAAAGAAGCGCTTAATCAAAAATTTGAAAAGCAGGTCATCTGGCTCAAAACCGAATGGGAAAAGAAATACGCCAATGAAGATTGGAGCACATTCTACCCCGAGGCTTTGCGTAAAGAATCCGTTCAAACACGCAATAGAAAAAACCGATTGGAAGATCGGGCCAAAAGAGAAGCCATCGACCGCATTTTTGTCGATAAGGCGGAGCCGTTTTTGAATGAATTGAAAACAAAAAACATTGAAACATTGACCAAAGAAATTCCACAAAGCTGTCGTAAGGGAGCTTGGGACCTTATTCCTTCGTGTAAAGCCTATTATCATGTTTTAAAGGATAAATTTTCAGAAAAAACATTATCCGAATTGGCGGGTATGGAAAAACAATATAAAGGTGCCAAGCATCTGCCTGCTCCCATTCTATCGGCTGCCTACCGTTCTGCGGTGGAGGGGAATTCAGAAAAAATGGATAAAGCATTAATGCTGGACTATCGCAAACTCAATACCGAATATATGCAATGTACTAAAAAAATCGGCGGTAAAATAGCAGCAACAGAGTCCCAGATAAATAACACGGAACATTTCACACCTTCCTTTTATTTAGAACTTTATCCGGAATGCGTTATTACGAATCAAGTCATGGAAAGGTTGGAGCTGCCTACTGATTTAAATAAGGTTATTGACAGCGCGGTTTGGATAAATTTCGGCAAACAAACCCGGGAAACGGAAGCAAACAGCGAAAAAGAATGGAAGCAGTTGGAAAAAACGCCTGAGGTCGCACAAGCCAAAACAATCTTGGCTCAGAAATACGCCCAAACACCTTGGCAAAATTTCATAAGCACCGTAGAAAAAGACTATCCGGTGAATATGGCAGACATTTTCTCGGGTACGGAAGAGAAACCGAAGCAGAAACAAAAGCAGCATCAGATAATGGTCATAGCATTGAACCAGGTGTTTACTGACAAAATCCAGCCTCTCGTGGATGAATTGGCGAAAAACAGCATCGATAAACTGATTGCCGAAATTCCTGCCAGCTGTCGCGATGAAGGAAAAATAGATTGGTTAGCAGATAGTCAATGTAAAGTATATTCCCGCGCTCTCTCAAAAAAATTTCAGAATCAGACGTTAGAAGAGCTTTCCGCTTCAAAAGATAAATATGAAAATAAAGATGAAGATGGGTTTTTATTGGTTTACGTAGCCTACTCTTCGGTATTGCATGAAAAAGAGAGAAAACAATACCTTGAACTGAGCAATGATAATACCAAGCGAGAAGCGGCATATAGGCAATGTCTCAAAAATATCAGTGGAATCATCGAAAAATCATATGTTTCAGAAGAGGATAATGGTTCTTCGTATGCTAGGCGGGCGCCGGGATGCCTAGCGTTTAGCTCTAGTCTTCGAATTGAAGAGTCACGTTTCGACTACTTTACTGAAACGCTGCTTAATAAAAAACGTTTCCAACAAGCATCCGCAGTCAAACAAAATTGATGGAAGCATTTCATCAAAAGGTCGTCTGAAACCGTTGTGTCTAGGTTTTCAGACGACCCCATTTTTAAATTTTAAAAATATCCTGACTAAGGAACTAACAATGCGCTTACGCACTTCCGCCATCCTTGCTTTATCCGCCCTCTCTTTAGGCGCGTGTATCAGTCAGCCAAATTCGGCATCTACCGGTTCCCAATCTCCTGAGTCTATCAATCCTCTCGTCAAAGACTATATCTATTACTTCGAGCATCGTAACGAAGCCAAAACTAAAAACGAACAATGTTTGAAAGACGACGTGTTTAAAAAAGCGGGCGTTAATATGGAAAGTGTCGGTGATCGACAAATGATAGCTGAGTTTCCCGACGATATTATGATGCTGAATCCTGAAAACGCCGAATTATTACCCTGTTTCGCCGCATGGACGGCAAATAATGCTGTAGAGCCAATGAGTAGATGGAGAGAGGAAAATACGGAAAAAGAAGCGCTGAAACAAAAATTTGAAAAGCAGGTCATCCGGTTCAAGGCAGAGTGGGAAAAGAAATACGCCAATGAAGATTGGAATACATTCTACCCCGAGGCTTTGCGTCAAGAATCCGTTGACTCACAGAATAGACAAAACCGATTGGAGGAGCTTGCCAAAAGAGAAGCCATAGACCGTATCTTTTTTGATAAGGCAAAGCCGTTTTTGAATGAACTGAAAACAAAAAACATCGAAATACTGACCCAAGAAATCCCGCAAAGCTGTCGAGAGGGAGCTTGGAACCTTATCCCTTCATGCAAAGCCTATTATCATGCTTTAAAAGAGAAACTTTCGGAAAAAACAGTATCTGAATTGTCAGACATGGAAAAACAATATAATGACGACGGGCATTTATCTGCTTCCATTTTGTCAATGGCCTACCGTTCTGCATTGGAGGTTAGTTCGGAAAAAATGTCTGCGGTTTTAATGTCGGATTACCGCAAACTCGATGCCGAATACACGCAATGTGTTAAAAAAATCAGAGATAAAATTAAGACAATACAGATTACTTACTATAGAGGAGACACTCCATCCGAGTATTTTGAATCTTATCCCGAATGCGTCATTACGAATCAAGTCATGGAACAGTTGAATCTGCCTACCGATTTAAGTGAGGCTGTTAACAGAGAAGTTTGGATGAAGCAATTCAAACAACGCTGGAAAGAGGGGGAAGACAGCCAAAAAGAACAGGAGCAGTTGGAAAAATCGCCCGAATTTGCACAAACCAAAACAATTTGGGCACAGAAATACGCCCAAACACCTTGGCAAAATTTTAGAAGTGCCGTAGAAAAAGACTATCCGAGTATGGCAAACATTTTCTCGGGAACGGAAGAGGAGCAGAAGCAGAAAAAGATAATGTCTATGGTGTTGGAACAGATGTTTACTGACAAAATCCAGCCTCTCGTGGATGAATTGGCGAAAAAGAGCATCGATAAACTGATTGCCGAAATGCCCGCCAGCTGTCGCGGCGAAGAAGCAATAGATTGGCGAGAAGATATTCGGTGTGACGTACCTTTCCGTGCCCTTTCAAAAAAATTTCAGAATCAGACTTTGGAAGAACTTTTCACTTTAAAAGATAAATATGAAGAAGGGCATTCATTGGCTCAGACAGCCTACTATTTGGTATTGAATGAAAAACAGACAAAACAATACTTTGAGCTGAACAAAGATGATGCCAAGCGAGAAGTGGCATATAGGGAATGTCTCAAAAAGATCAGTGGCGTCATCGAAAAATCAAATGTTTCAGAAATGGATGATGGATCTTTGTATGTGAGACAGGTACCCGGATGCCTGGCGTTTAGCTCTGATGTCTCGGTTGAATCATTACGTTTCAGAGACTTAATCGACACCTTGCTTTATAAAAAACGTTTCCAACAAGCATCTTCAGTCAAACAAAATTGATGGAAACATTTCATCAAAAGGTCGTCTGAAACCGTAGTCTTGATGTTTTCAGACGACCTCATTCTTAAATTTTAAAAATATCCTGACCAAGGAACTAACAATGCACTTACGCACTTCCGCCATCCTCGCTTTATCCGCCCTCTCTTTAGGCGCGTGTATCAGTCAGCCAAATTCAGCACCCATCACGTCGCCCGTCAAAGACCGCGTGTATTATTTCCAGCATCTCGACGAAGCCAAAACTAAAAAAGAACAATGTTTGAAAGACGACGTGTTCAAGAAGGCGGGTGTTGATATGGAAAACGTCGATGGACGACAAATGATTGCGGCGTATTCCGACGATCTTTTGATGTTGAACCCTGACAACACCGAATTATTACCCTGTTTCGCCGCATGGACGGCTGTTGACTCCGCCGAACCGTTCCATGAATGGCAGAAAGAAAATGCGGAAAAAGAAGCGCTTAATCAGAAAATTGAAAAGCAAGCCATGCAATTCAAAACCGAATGGGAAAAGAAATATGCCGATGAAGATTGGAAAACATTCTATTCAACGGCTTTACATCAAGAATCCGTTCGCTCCATAAATACCGACAGTTCGTTGGAAGAACAGGCTAAAAGAGAAGCCATAGACCGCATCTTTGCTGATAAGGCGGCGTCGCTTTTGAATGAATTGAAAACAAAAAATATCGAAACACTGACCAAAGAAATCCCACAAAGCTGTCAGAAGGAAGCTTGGGATCATATTCCTTTGTGTAAAGCTTATTATCATGTTTTAAAAGAGAAATTCTCAGAAAAAACGTTCTCTGAACTCGTGCAGATAGAATTAAAATATAGCGATGGAGAGCACATGCCTGCTCCTATTTTGACAGCCGCCTACCGCGCCGCCACAGAGGCAGATTGGAAGAACATTGAGAAGACATTAATGTCGGACCACAGCAAACTCGAGGCTGAATACAGACAATGCTTTAAACAGCTCAAAGATAAAGTTGCGGTAACCCAAGTTGATGAATCCGAACACGAAGATTCTTCCTACTATTATGTGTTTTATCCAGAATGCGCCATTGCGAATCGGGTCATGGAGCAGTTGGAGCTGCCTATAAATTTAAGCAAGGCTGTTGACAGAGAAATTCTGATAAAACAGATCAAACAAAATTTGAAAAAGAAAGAGGGGGAACGGCCAGAATGGGAGCGGCTGGAAAAATCACCTGAAGTTGCAAAAATCAAAGAAATTTTGGCGCAGAAATATGCCCAAATACCTTGGCAAGACTTCGAAAGTATCATGAAAGAAGACCATTCGCGCATGGTAACTGATGCATTGGGTACGGAAGAGAGGGAGCCGGTATTAATTGACATCGCATTGGGACAGGTACTTGCTGACAAAACCAAGTCTCTAGAGGATGAGTTGCAGAAAAAAAGTATCGATGAATTGATTGCGGAAGAAGCAGAGCATTGTAGTAATGGTAAGGCATCAATAAACTGGGCAAAAGGCGTATCGTGCCAGATACATATCCGTGTGCTCTTTAAAAAATTTCAGGATCAGACTGTAGAAGAGCTCTCGATTTCAGAGGCCAAATATGAAGAAGAGTTTCCAAGAATTGGGATGTTTTACAGGTTAGTATTGCAGGAGAAAAAGCAAAAACAGTACAGCGAGTGGATGAAAGACAATGCCAAACGAGAAGCGGTATATAGGCAATGTCTCAAAAATATCAGTGGCATCATTCAAGAATCAGACGTTTCAGAAGAGGATAATGGATTTTCGTATGTTTCGCGGGATCCGGTATGTAAAAACATCCGAGGGGCTGTATTTTTTGATGGGGAACGAATTGATTTTTTCATTGATACCCTGCTTAATAAAAAACGTTTCCAACAAGCATCCTCAGTCAAACAAAATTGATGGAAACATTTCATCAAAAGGTCGTCTGAAACCGTCTTGATGTTTTCAGACGACCTGTCAGAACCCTAAACCGACATTCAACCCTATGCCGACACGCCGTCAATTCCTCAGTTACACCGCCGCGCTTGCCGCCGCGTCATCTTTTTCTTGGCTGACTTATAACCGCCTCAACCGCAAACCGCCGGTTTCCGTCAACCGCGTCGGGCTGCCGTTGGGACATTTGTTGCGCGACGGGAAATTGCTCAGCTCGCCGACTCGACGTTACGAATGCAATACGCTGATACTCGGCGGCGGCGCGGCGGGTTTGGGGGCGTTGTGGTATTTGGCGAAACACGGTCATCGTGATGTATTGCTGGCGGAAGGGTTCGAGCGCAATGGCAACAATGCTGCCTACGCCGCTTCAGACGGCCTGCAAGCGCCGAGCGGCGCGCATTATCTTGCGTTGCCGTCGAAAGAGAGCGCGTATGTGCGCGAGATGCTGGCGGATTTTGGTATTTTGCAATCGGACGGCAGTTTCAGGGAAACCGATTTGGTTTACGCGCCCGAGTCGCGCCTTTTGTATCAGGATAAATGGCAGGAACACCTGTTGCCGAAAGAAGATGCGGATTCCAAACGCTTTTTCGATTTAATCGGTCGTCTGAAACAGGCTTACGGCAGCGACGGCAAAAAGATTTTCGCCATTCCGATAGCCCTGTCATCGGCAGACGAAACGTGGCGCAAACTTGATAAGTTGACGTTCAAACAATGGCTTGCGCAAGAGGGCTATACCTCACCCGAACTCTTGTGGTATCTCGATTATTGCTGCCGCGACGATTACGGGCAGGGCATAGTGCAAGTATCCGCCTTTGCCGGACTGCATTACTTCGCCGCCCGCAACAGCGCGGAAACCGTCCTCACTTGGCCCGAAGGTTTGGCGCATCTTTCTGAAAACCTGCGCCGCCATGCCGGTTTGCAGGAAGGTTGGCAATGGTCGTCTGAAAACCGCATCCGCCTAGACAAACCCGCTTCCGTCAACGCATCCGCCGTCAAAATCAAGCCTCTTTCAGACGACCGTATCGAAGTTTGGCTGCGCGACAATTCAAGCGGCGAAACCGTCGCCCTGACCGCGCAACACGTTATCTCCGCCATGCCGTTGATGGTCGCCGCCCGCATCGTCGAAAATCCCGCGCAATACGGTTTGAACATTCCCGAATACGCCCCGTGGCTGGTCGCCAATTTCGAGCTGCACAACTTCCCGAAAGAAAAAAACAATAGCGAAACGGCGTGGGACAACGTCATCTACGGCAGCCAAGGGCTCGGCTATGTCGTCGCCACCAACCAGCTCATCCGCGTCGCCCGCCCCGAGCGCACAATCTTCACCGCCTATGCCGCGTTAAACCACGACACCCCGCAAACCGTCCGCCGCCAACTGCTCGAAGCCTCCGACGAAGAACTGCGCGACTTGGCCGCCAAAGACTTGATCGCCGCCTACGGAGAGGGCTTCTGGCAACACGTTTCACACGTCGATGTTACGGTGCGCGGACACGGCATGAGCGTACCGAAAGTCGGTTATCTGAACGACGAATCTTTGTTAGAAATCAGAAACCGTGCGTCAGGATTGCTGTTTGCCCACAGTGATTTGAGCGGCTATTCGGTATTCGAAGAAGCCTTGTATTGGGGCGTGGAAGCGGCGAGGAAGGTGTTGGAACGGAGGGATGGTTGAGTTTTATGTTGGTTGGATTATTTTTCGTCTCGCCTAGCGCGGATGCCAAATAATCAGTGCTATAATCCCGCTTCGTTTGAATATTTAAATCTCAAAGGAAACCGTATGAAATCTCTGAGTTTTTCCCTGATGCTTGCTTTGGGCTTGGGCAGCACCGCTTTTGCTTATGCGGAAAAAAATTTGCCCTTGAATGAAACGGGCTGCATCGACCAACCTATGAAGGTCAAACGCGGCGAGGTGTACAGCTTTAAGGTGACGGAAGACAATGGTTTGATGCTTTCATTCGCGCCCGTCAGCCCTAATGTGGTCGTGAAAGACCCGAAAGGCAAACGCGTTGCTTTGGAAGTGGGCGCGGACGGCGATACGCCTGAAGACCGCTTCAGCTTTGCCGAAATCAACCAAAAAGGACGCTACACCATCCGCTTCCCGCGCGCGGGCAAGATTGATTCTTTGTGCGTCAACGCAGCCAATTAGGATAAACGTCAAGCCGAACCATGCTTGAGCGGGTTTGGCCGCAGTAAGGGAAAAGGTCGTCTGAAAACAGTTACCCAAAACT
>CAKARM010000049.1:0-10836 GCA_916720585.1 uncultured Neisseria sp. | reverse complement strand
GGGCGGGAAGAAAGGGGAAAGGTTGGATTATAAGGGGTTTCAGACGAGGTTTGTATGGGAAAGGTCGTCTGAAAACCTCAAATCCGAGTTTTCAGACGACCTCTTTCATACGCATTTCAAATCAAGCCAAATTTTCCAGCATCCATTTGACGTAGCGCTCGACGCCTGCTTTGACATCCAAAAATTCTTCCTTGTATCCGGCTTCGCGCAGTTTGGTAATGTCGGCTTGGGTGAAGCTTTGGTATTTGCCTTTGAGCGCGTCGGGGAAGGGGATATAGCGGATAAGTTCTTCTTCTATCAGCTCTTTTAAGCTCAATTCAGGTTTGCCTTCGGCGGCGCGGCAGGCGTTGACGGTGGCGGCGGCGAGTTCGTTGAACTGTTGGCTGCGGCCGGTGCCGAGATTGTAGATGCCGGAGAGATTGGGGTGATCGAAGAAGTAGAGGTTGACTTTGGCGACGTCTTCGACGCTGACGAAGTCGCGGGTTTGTTCGCCGTTGCCGTAGCCGTCGTTGGCACCGAACAGGTTGACATAACCGTGTTCGCGGTATTGGTTGAAATGGTGGAAGGCGACGGATGCCATGCGGCCTTTATGTTGTTCGTGTTGTCCGTAAACGTTGAAGTAGCGGAATCCGACGACTTGGGCGGTCAGGCCTTCTTCCATGCGGCGGCGCAATACTTGGTCGAACAGGAATTTGGAGTAGCCGTACACGTTGAGCGGTTTTTCAAGTTCACGCTCTTCGCGGAAGATTTCGCCTTTGCCGTACACGGCGGCGCTGGAGGCGTAGAGGAAGGGGATGCGTTCGTCCTGACACCAGTCCAAAAGGTCGAGTGTGTACTGGTAGTTGTTGTCCATCATGTAGAGGCCGTCGTGGTTCATGGTGTCGGAACACGCGCCTTGGTGGAAGACGGCTTCGATGTTTTCGTAAGGCAGAAGATGGCCGCGCACTTGGCGGATGAATTCGTGTTTGTCGAGGTAGTGGGCGATTTCGCACTCGGCAAGGTTTTTGAATTTTTCGCCACGGGTCAGGTTGTCGACGGCGACGATGTCGGTAATGCCGCGTTGGTTGAGGGCTTTGACGATGTTGCTGCCGATAAAGCCGGCCGCGCCTGTTACGATGATGGTCATATTGGGTTTCCTTTGTTTTTTGGTTTTGGCGAAACTCGTTGCACTCGTTTCAGACGACCTTGGAAAGACGGGGTCGTCTGAAAAAGAAATTACTGCTCTTCCAATGCTTTGTTCAACTCTGCAAACGAGCAAACCGCTGTGCCGAGTTTGGCGACGACGACGCCGGCGGCGGTATTGGCGAGGTGCATGGCTTCGGGCATGGTGTAGCCTGCCGCCAGCCCCAAACCCACTCCGGCAATGACGGTGTCGCCTGCGCCGGATACGTCGTAAACTTCCTGGGCGCGGGTGGGCTGGTAAATGGGTTCGCCTTCGCTGAACAGGGTCATGCCCTCTTCGCTTCGGGTCAGTAAAACGGCGGTCAGGTCGAGGTGGCGGCGCAGGTTTTGCGCTTTTTCGGTCAGCTCGCTTTCGTTTTTCCAACTGCCGACCACTTCTTTCAATTCAGCGCGGTTGGGCGTAATCAGCGTGGCGCCGGCGTATTTTTCGTAATCGTCGCCTTTGGGGTCGATTAATACGGTTTTACCGGCATGTTTCGCCCAATCTATCATATCGGAGATGTGGGACAGGCCGCCTTTGCCATAGTCTGAAAAAATGATTGCGTCGTATTCGGGCAAGATTTCACGGTATTTCTGCTTGATTTGCTCCAACACTTCGCGGTTAGGATGTTCTTCAAAATCAAGGCGGATAAGCTGCTGGTTGCGGGCGACGACGCGCAGTTTGACGGTGGTGGCGATTTGTTTGTCGCGCATCAGATAGGAAGCGACGCCGTCTTGCGCCATCAGTGCGTCGAGCGCATTGGCGGCTTCGTCGTCGCCGGTTACCGACAACAGCCCTGCTTTGCCGCCCAGCGAAGCGATGTTGCGCGCGACGTTCGCCGCTCCGCCCGCGCGTTGGTCGATTCGTCCGATTTTCGCCACCGGCACGGGCGCTTCGGGCGAAATACGGGACACGTCGCCAAACCAATAGCGGTCGAGCATCACGTCGCCGACAACCAGGACTTTGGTTTGTGCGAAGCGGGATTTGAGGGTTTCTTGTTGGAACTTGGTGGGCATTTTCTGCACTCCAAAATAAGTTATTTTTTGTGTGTGAAAACTTCAATGTATTCTCAGCGCACTCACCTGCAGATTTACTGATTAAAAATAAAATCTGACTTTTTATTATTCTTCAAAATCGAAAGGAGACCAATCGGTAACAGGAGAAAAACAATCCTCTCCCTCTTTTTTTTCAAAAACGCTACCTATATCCGCCCAAAACAGCTCCCCAACATCTGCTTGATAATGAGTAAGTCGCGTCAAGCTTTGAAAGGAGAAGTTTTCAGAGTTATTCATGTATTCATTATCTTCTGTTCCGGAAAGTACTCGCCATCCGCTATCAAATGGTAAATCCCCTTGATGTTCCCGATACATAAATCTAATAGGAAGCCCCTCTTCAACAATTTTATGTGACACAATCGCATACCATCCAACAGGGGTATCCTTTACAAGTAAATCATCTTCTGGAAATGCATCATGATCAAAAATATTGCTCGCATCTGAACCACATTGAGACATCGAATAATTTCCTTTCTAAGCTGAAATTTTTTGGTTATTTATCTATCGTATCAAAGTAAGGTAGTTTCCTTTGAACGGTATCAAAATTGTTGATGTTCAAGCGTTTGCCACGCGGTTCACTTCGCGCAATACGGCTACCGGATCGGCCGCTTGGGTAACAGGTCGGCCCATCACCAGATAAGTCGAACCTGCCGCTAATGCTTCGGCGGGCGTCATGATGCGGCGTTGGTCGTCGTTGTTGCCGGCAACGTCCAAACGGATGCCCGGCGTGACCAAGACAAAATCCTGTCCCAATTCGCGGCGCAGCGGTGCGGCTTCCTGGGCGGAACAGACGACGCCGTCCAAACCCGAACTTTGCGCCAGTTTCGCCAAGCGGATGACTTGCTCTTCAGGGGCGATGTTCAAACCGATTTCCGCCAAATCGCTTTGTTCCATACTGGTCAACACGGTTACGCCGATTAGGAGCGGCTTCGTGCCGTATCCGGCAACGGCTTCGGCGGCGGCTTCCATCATGCGGCGGCCGCCCGATGCGTGCATATCGACCATCCACACGCCCATGTCGGCGGCGACTTTGCAGGCTTGCGCGACGGTGTGGGGAATGTCGTGGTATTTCAAATCGAGAAAGAGTTTGAAACCCTGATGGATCAGGCTTTCCGCCAAACTGCGCCCCGTGGCGGTAAACAGCTCTTTGCCGATTTTGATTTGGCACAACGTCGGATCAAGGTTGCGGACGAATCCGAGCGTGTCTTTTTCGTTGGCAAAATCAAGGGCAACGATGACGGGGGTGCGTTGTTGCGGAGTTTGGAAGTCGGTGATTAAAGGATTCATGGTGTTTTCGTTTCGGGTTTTCAGACGACCTTTATCGTCTTTTTCGCAGTAACAACGTAAATTCAAACCGTAGGTCGGGCATTGATGTCCGACCTACGCGGACTCAAGCCCCCGACAAACTGTTTCGGATGAATTTGAACCGGCACATCAGCCGTCATTCCCGCGCAGGCGGGAATCCATTGATAAAACTCAGTTCATCAGATTTAAACAGCGATTGCCCAAATTCAGAAATGGATTCCCGCCTGCGCGGGAATGACGCCGAATGATTATTTTTCGGTTGCAACACGCTGTTTATCAAAAACAGGTCGTCTGAAACCTGATTTACTGTTTTCAGACGACCTTTTCGATTTATTTGCCCAATGCGCCCAATATTTCGGCTTTCACGGCTTCTACCGGCTGAGTGCCGTCAACCTTGATGTATTTCGGCGCGTGTTCGCCTTCCAGCTTGCTGTAAAAATCGACCAGCACTTCGGTTTGCTCGTGGTAAACGGCAAGGCGTTTTTTGACGGTTTCTTCTTTGTCGTCGTCGCGCTGAATCAAATCTTCGCCGGTTACGTCGTCTTTGCCTTCGACTTTGGGCGGATTGTAGGTAACGTGGTAGGTGCGGCCGGAAGCCAAGTGAACGCGGCGGCCGCTCATGCGGTCGACAATCACGCTGTCGGGTACGTCGATTTCAACGACCGCGTCCAAATCCACGCCCGCTTCAACCATCGCTTCGGCTTGTGCCAGCGTGCGCGGGAAACCGTCGAACAGGAAACCGTTTTTGCAGTCGTCTTGCGCGATGCGCTCTTTCACCATGCCGATGATGATGTCGTCGCGCACCAAACCGCCTTCGTCAATGATTTTTTTCGCTTCCAAACCCAGCGGCGTGCCTGCTTTAATCGCAGCGCGGAGCATATCGCCGGTGGAAATTTGCGGAATGCCGAACGCAGCGGTGATGAATTGTGCCTGAGTGCCTTTGCCCGCGCCCGGCGCGCCTAACAATAATACTTTCATGGGTGTTCCTTCTTGTTAAGTGATATGGATTTGAAACGTGATTCAAATGATTTTACACGGCTTGCGTTTATCGTTCAAAACCTCAGACGGCCTGTTCCGCGCCGAAATGTTTCCATGCGTCATCGCGCATTTCGGCAAACCATGTGTCTTCGGGAAAACGCTTCAATGCGTCTTTCAAAGTGGAAAGCAGGTTTTGCGATAAAGTCTTCGCCAAATACTCTTCCTCATTGGCTTCCGCCGCCTTGTCCGCCTGCTGCGCCAAACCGCGCGCGCGGGTCTGATGCCCGTGTGCCAAGTAGTTGAGCGCAATCACCTTTTGCGCCCAAAGCTGCGGAATTTCAGGGCTGTCTTGCAGCAATACCGACAAAATCGACACGGCAACCGTCAGCCTGCCGCCGTTCAAACGCAAATCCAGCGAACGGTTCGGCGGCAGCGTACTGAGCGTTTCCGCCATACGGAACCAAAACTCGCCGCTGGCTTCATCCGGCGCGGCGGCTTTCAACATCTCATAGTTAAACTCTTGGTCGTCGTTTTGAACCAGCAGGGCAACATCGGCAAGCAGTTTTTGCTCTTCGCGGCTCAAATGGCGTAAATCGGTCATAAAGGGCTTTCTGTCGGTGTTTTGGGTAAAACGGATTATCGGGTTTGGTGTTTACTGAAAAACGGCTTTTTACGGCTCATCATTTTCAGACGACCTATCTCAATCTGTTGGATATTGATAAGGCTCGTCCAAATAATAAGGTTTCTTTTTCAATCTTTCCCATTTGACTTTCGGACGGTCTTCTGACGAATCGAACATATTGCCGCCTGTCGTTCTCTTCCGCTTTCCCGTCAGATAATTGTCGCTGTACTCATTAATTTCACCTGAAGCTCTGTGATATTCGTAATGTGAATACCCAATCAGGAGAAAGCGGTCGTTTTGGTAACGGAATAGGTAGTCACTGTGACTCATCCACCAGCTTCCGCAACTGTAAAACCATTCAAAATGGACTTTCAGACGACCTTTATTGATGGATACATCAGAAAGAGGGTCAGCAAGACAGCCATTATCTTTATCGCTTTCAGGCGGAATCAACGTTGTGTTTTCGACAGCCGTCTTGTAACCGTCTGCCTGCTTGAACAATACTTTCAACATCCTCGGATTGGTATCCAATTCAGGTAGTCCCATAAAGTCGTTTGGGATGATGTTCGCCTTGTCTTGCTTTTGCAGCACCAAAACGGCATCGGCTTGATTATCGCCGTTTAAATCCCCCTCCACGCTTTTGATGATTTTCCAGCCTTTGGGCGCGTAAGCGGAAAAATCGGCGGCGCAAGCAGGCAGGGCGATTAAGGATAAAAATATCAATATGCTGCATTTCATAGCAATTCCTGATGATGGCAAATTCAATAGCCCGTATCGCGGGCTTGGCTTGAGAAACCTAATGCCGAAACCGACTGATTTCAGATTTTGGCGAAACCCGCTTCGCCCAATTTCAGACGACCTCGAACGCAGCCCTGACCCTGTCCAAATCCTCTTGCGTATCCACACCGGCGGCAGGGGCTTCTTTGGCGGTTTCGACGGCAATCGGGTAGCCGTGCCACAGGACGCGCAGTTGTTCCAGCGATTCGATGGTTTCCAGCGGCGAGACGCTCATTTCAGCGTAACGTTGCAGAAAACCGGCGCGGTAGGCGTAAATGCCGATATGGCGCAGGACGGCGGTTTCGGCGGGCAATTCGCGTTTTTCGGTGCGCATGGCATCACGCGGATAGGGAATCGGGGCGCGGCTGAAGTAGATGGCGTTGCGGTTTTTGTCGAGGACGACTTTGACGACGTTGGGATTCATAAATTCGTCGAAATCGTGCAATTCGTGCGCCGCGGTCGCCATTTGTACGTTGTTTTCCACCAAGACTTCGGCGGTGCGGTCGATGAGTTCGGGGGCAATCAGCGGCTCGTCGCCCTGTACGTTGACGACCACCAGATGTTGCGGCAGCTTCAGCGCGGCAGCGGCTTCGGCAAGGCGCGTCGTGCCGCTTTCGTGCCGGTTTGAAGTCATGACGACTTCAACGCCGTGCGCCTGACAGGCCGTCTGAATGTCGGGATGGTCGGTGGCAACGACGACACGCGCGGCTTTACTTTTTGCCGCCTGTTCGGCAACGCGCACAACCATCGGTTTGCCGTGGATGTCCGCCAAGGCTTTTCCGGGCAGGCGCGATGAATCCAGCCGCGCCGGAATCAATACGACGAATTCGGTCATGCTTTGAGTTCCTCTTCGCTCAACGCTCGTGCTTCGTTTTCCAGCATATAGGGAATGCCGTCTTTAATCGGATAAGCCAGCTTGGCCTGACGGCTCCACAACTCTTGTTTGTCCTGATGATATTCCAGCCTGCCTTTGGTAACGGGGCAGACGAGGATGTCTAAGAATTTTTTTTCCATGGGGTTTCTTTCGTTTGATAAATTGGAGGTCGTCTGAAATATTTTCAGACGACTATAATTTATTTCTTATGCTTTTTCCCAACCTGTTTGGCTTGTTTACAGCTTGTATCAGGGTTTTTGCCGTCACACATGATACCTTGTATCTCTTTCGCAAATTCAGGCATATGACGCTGTACAGCTTTTTCTGTTAATGCAAATCCAAACGTCGATATTTCACTCATCGCTTGATTGAGCATAAGAGGCGTCTTGGCAACAACAGCCTGCCCGATAGGCGAACTATAAAAGGCAATCATGCTGTCAACTTCTTCTTGCGTGTATGTCGATTTAGCATGCTTTAATAAAGTATTGCGGACAGTTTGTTTCACTTCGGGCGTTATCAAATCTCTCAAAACATTTTCGCGATAACGGTCAATAGCTTTTGCCATTTGCTCTTTTTTCGCTTCCGGTATTTTGGCAAGGGCTTTATCTGCATATGGTTTAAATCCAATATTGAAACTGTTAATCATATTTTTTTCCATATCCCGGTCAAAATTCTGCGTATCCAACCAACGCTCCAGCGACGCGTCGCTGGGTGTAGCGGCAAATGCGTTGGCACACAATGCCAGCGCGGCGAAGGGAAATAACAAGGTTTTCAGTTTCATCTTTTTCTCCTGTTTAAGGTTTAGGGGGTACATTCTTCAGACAATATTTTTTTAATTTCGTTTTCAAATTCAATTAGGTAGTGTTCGCTAATTGTTTCTATTTCTTTCATATCCGCTTCGCTTGCCCCTATATTGGCGAGTTTTTTTATGAATGCCGAATTTTTCTCAACGATAGATTGTCCTACGGGAGTCTCGTAAAACGCAATCATGGCATCAATCTCTTGTTGAGTGAACTCGTCCTTGGCAACTTTTTTTATTTCTTTCATTAATTTGTTTCTAAGTTGCGGTGTGAAATAAGCTTTAAACACTTTGTTCATATAACGGTCTGACGCGGCTTGTAATTGCGGCTGCAGTTCCGGTGGATATGAGGAGATGATCGGTTGCATGAGCTGTCGGTTTTGTGCTTCCGCCATGTTGGTCAAATTTTTGAGAAAGTCGCGTTCGATATGCTGGACTTCCATCCATCTATTTAAAGACTTATCGCTTGGGGGCGCGGCTGTTGCGGCGGAACAGGCGGCAATGGCAACGAAAGTGAGCAGCAGTTTCTTCAGGTTCATAAATTTCCTTATTATTCAAGACAAACAGCAACAAAGAATCAATTGATTTCAGACGACCTGTCGCGAATCTTTCAGCTGTTCCGACACAAACGCCGCCAAATCAGGTTCGATTATCGCACAAACAGGCAACACCCATACATGATTCAGATTGAGGTCGTCTGAAAACTTGACCGCATCCTTTTCCGTAATAATGACCGCGTCCGCATTGGGCAAGTCTGTCGCTGCGATGTCGGCATGGTCGGGCAGCGCGACGGTTTGGTTCAAGGTGATGCCCATGTTCCGCAGCGAATCGAAAAAGCGCTCCGGTTTGGCGATACCCGCCACGGCGGCGACGGTTTGGTTTTTCAGACGGCCTGTATCCAGTATTTCGGACGGCTGGTTCAAACGGTAAATTTGTCCCGTTTCGATGCGGCTGTGAAACATGTTTTCAGACGGCGCAAACGACGCATCCGCCTGACCGCCGCTGGCAACGACCGCATCCACCGAATCCAGCCGCGACAAAGGTTCGCGCAAACTGCCGTTGGGCAGCAAATCCAAATCCGTCCGCCCCGTATCCGCCGCCGGAAACACCGCGATTTCCACATCCCGCCGTAGGGCGTAATGCTGCAAACCGTCGTCCGCCACAATCAGCCTGATGTCGGGATGTGCCGCCAGCAACGCCCTGCCTGCCTCCGCACGGCTGCTGCCCACCGCCGTCGGCGCGCCGGTTTTACGGAACAGCAGCAAAGGCTCGTCGCCCGCATCTTCCGCACGGCTCGCGGCATTCAATACATGAACCGCCTTGCTCTTGCGCCCGTAGCCACGGCTGATGATGCCGACCTTTACGCCTTTTTCCTGCAAACCCGATACCAGCGCGGCGACAATCGGCGTTTTTCCCGTCCCGCCCGCGTGGATATTGCCGACCACGACCACAGGTACGGGCAGCTTTTCGCTTTTCAGACGGCCCGAAACGAAATCATCGCGCCGTTTCGCCGCAATTTTGGCAAAAAGCATGGATAAGGGTTTGAGCAGGAAAGATAAAAACGGATTGGGGCGTTGCCAATGGCGTTCGATGATTTGATGGAGTTTGGGCATTCAGACGACCTTGTAGCTGCGTTTCTTTGTAGTACACCATTTTAGCGGATAAGTCGTTCAGGCTAGGGTTTCAATGCGGTTGTCGGGCATGACCAGCCAGACTTTTGCCTGTTTGGCGCGCGCGGCGGTTCGGATGGAGGCTTCGTCCATGATGGAGAACGCGGTGGAGAAGGCATCGGCAACGGCGGCGGTCGGCGCCATGACGCTGACGCTGCGGTAGCGCGGTGTGGCAGTGCCGGTGCGCGGGTCGAAGAGGTGGGTGAACTTGCCGGCTTCGTCCATCACGGTACCGTAGCCGCCTGAGGTGGCGAAGGCTTGGTTTTGCATGGGGATGGTCAGGAGGGTGGCTTCTTCGTTTTGGGGATTGCGGATGCCGACGTTCCATGTGCGTTGGTTGTCGGTGTCGAAGCCGCGGATTTCGCCCATATCGATGAGGGCTTGGCGGATACCGTGTTGTTGCAGCAGGGCGGTGATTTTGTCGGTAATGTAGCCTTGGGCGATGCCGTTGAGGGATAAGCCCATGCCTTTTTGTTCGAAGAGGATGGCTTTTTGGTCGAAGACGACGTGTTTGAAGCCGACGAGTTTGAGGGTGCGCCGGATGTCCGGTTCGGACGGCGGGGTTTCGGCACGCGGGTTGCGGTGGAAATGGTCTGCGTAAAGATTCCACAACACTTGGACGGTGGGGTCGAACGCGCCGTCTGTCAGGGAATGGATGTCGCGGCAAATACTCAACAGGGCGAGGAAATCGGGCGGCGGGTTGTTCAGACGACCTTCTTTGTTCAGTCGGTTGATCAGGCTGTCTTCGCGGTAGAGGCTGAAGATTTTTTCGAGGCGGGCAACTTCTGCGAGGACTTTGTTGACGAGGATTTCGGCTTCTTTGCGGTCAACGCCGAAGAGGCGGAGCTCGGCGCCGGAACCCAGCGCGATGCCTTTCCAAATGACGGGCTCGCCGGTAGTTGGTAACGGGGCAGGGCGGTTGCGGTTCAGGAGGAAGGGCGCGGCTGCTCCGGCGGCAGTCAGGGCAGCGATGGCGAAAAAACGGCGGCGGGTGAGCGGGGTGTTCATGGATTGGGATGGGTCGTCTGAAAAGGGGCGGGGTGTTGGAGGACTGCGTGAAATCGGTTTATCTGGGTTTGCGTTTGAGGACTTTGGGAAGGTGTTTTTAGGAGCACCGTCATTTCCGCATAAGATTTTTATGGTTACGGAAAGGGCGGTGGGCGACGGCTGAGGCTTGATTTACGTTTTGGCAGAACTTGTTTTCCCGCCATCAAGCCTGCCTTCACGCTTTGAAACCAAGCGTCAACCGTCCCATTAATCGCCCATTGCCGCCAGAAGCTCTGCCTGATGCTCGGCAATCAGGGCGTTGGTGATTTCTTCCAAGTCACCGTCCATCACAAAATCCAGTTTGTGCAGGGTGAGGTTGATGCGGTGGTCGGTCACGCGGCCTTGGGGGTAGTTGTAGGTGCGGATGCGCTCGCTGCGGTCGCCGCTGCCGATGAGGGATTTGCGTTCGGCGGCTTCTTTGGCTTGGGCTTCGCGTTTTTGCGCGTCGTTTAGGCGGGCGGCGAGGACTTTCATCGCCTGCGCTTTGTTGGCGTGTTGGCTGCGGCCGTCTTGGCATTCGACCACCATGCCTGTCGGCAAGTGGGTA
>CAKARM010000048.1:0-10983 GCA_916720585.1 uncultured Neisseria sp. | reverse complement strand
AGGCGATGTGTTTGAACCTGTTGAAAGCGGCCAACAGGCTAAGTGTGCCTGTTGCTGCCTAAAAGGCGGCTCGTATACCTGATTATCGGGTATTCGGGGAGGATTAAGGGGATATTTGGGTAGAATTAGGAGGTATTGGGGGAGGGAAATAGCCGAAAACCTGTGTTTGGGTTTCGGCTGTTGGGGAAAAGGAATTTTGCAAAGGTCTCGGCCTTTTGCGTTGAAGTTTTCCAACCTCCGTCCGATACGTTTTTCGTTATAATCATCCCGATTCCTGTTTATATATATTTCAAAATGTTCAAACGCTTCCCTTTATTTTTCCTCTGTGCCGCGCTGTTTTCGGGCTGCGCCACTCATCCCAAGCACACCCCCGCCGCCGTGGAAACCGCCGAAACGCTCGGTCTGCCCGCCAGCTCGCAGCCGCCGATTGCGCCGCAATGGTGGCGTGCGCTCAACGATGCCAAGCTCGACGGCCTGATTGACACAGCCCTCGCGCGTTCGCCCGATTTGGCGGCGGCACAGGCGCGCTTGCGGCAGGCGCAGGCGGGGGCGGATTTGGCGGATTCGCAGCGCGGCGTGAAGATTGGATTGGGGCTGAGCGGCGCACTGCTGCACCGCGACGGCGTAAACGAGCGCGAGAAGCCCGAACTCATCAGCGATTTGGAAAAGCGGCTGCTGGGCGACCACGGCACCAATATCACTTATGAATCGCTGCAACTGCAAGGGCAATGGTCGCCCGATGTGTTCGGCAAATACAAGCACCAGCTGGAAGCTGCGCTGGGGCAGCAACGCGCCGTGGAATACGAAATCGCGCAGACGCGGCTACTGCTGGCGCAGGGCGTGGCGACGTATTACCGCCAATGGCAGTTGCTGCTGGAAACGCGGCAGCGCGTGGCGCAGCGGGCGCAGTTGAACCGCGAGCGCGAGCAGGTGGTGCGCGAGCTGATTCGCGCAGGACAACTTGCACCGAGCAAACTCTATGCCGTGCAACAGGGCAACAGCCGTTTTCAGGCTGCCTTGTCGGATTTGGACGGCAACATTGCGCAAATCCGCCACGCGCTTGCCGCCTTGACCGGGCAACCGGCGCAGGCGTTGGACAACTTCGCGCCCAATCCCGCCACCACCACCCCCGCACCGCCCGTGTCGCAGCTCACCGCTGATTTGCTCGGCAAACGCCCCGATTTGGCGGCGCAGCGCGAGGCACTGACCGCCCGCCGCCATCTGGTTGCCAGCGCGAAAACCGAGTTTTATCCGAACATTACCATCAAGGCGCTGGCCGGCTTGTCCAATGTGGAAATCGGCAACCTGCCGCATTCGTCGTCGTTTCTCGCCGGACTGCTGCCGAGCGTGAGCCTGCCGATTTTTACTTCCGGCACGTTGCGGGCGAACCTGTCGCGCAAGGAAGCCGAGTTTGACGAGCAGGCGGCGCGTTACAACAAAAACGTTTACACCGCCCTGCGCGAGGCGGCCGACGCGCTGACGCAATACGAAACCGCTGCCGCAGCCGTGCGCGACCAAACCGAGATGACCGCGCTGGCCCGCAAAAACGCCGCCGCCGCGCAAAGCCGCTACCGCGCGGGGCTGGACAACAAGCTTGACTGGCTCGCCACGCAGGACGAAACCCTGCAAAACGAAGCGCAACTGGCGCAGGCACAGGCGAAGCTATTTACCGCGTGGCTGGCGTTAAATACCGCCTTTGGCGGAGGTTTTGCGGCGGACAAATAAGGCAGCCTGAAAATCTGAAACCGTGTAGGTCAAATATAAGTATCCCATCCCAGTAATCTCTTCTTGGCTAAAATATCGCGCAAACCGCCCTACTCATACAGGATTTAATATGAACCAAACAACTGACTTTATCAAACAAGGCATTCAAGCCAACCTTATCCGTCTGACCGATGCCGACCGTATCGAATACGTCTTTGAACAACGTTCCCGCAATTTCAGTAATCCTGAAGAAAAAGTTCAAGCCGAAGCCTATTGCCGCCTGATCCTCCAATATGGCTATCCCCAAAAGCGTGTCCGCAATTTCGTGTCCGTAACCATGGGGTCGGAGAAAAAAGAAGCGGACATTGTGGTTTATCGTGATGACGAGTGCCTGATGCCGCATATTTTGGTGGAATGCAAAAAGGCCGAAGTCAGCGAAGCCGAATTTATCCAAGCAGTCGAACAAGCCTATTCCTACGCCTTTGCCTTGCCCAACAACGTCAAATATGTATGGGTAACATCTTCCATCAGAAACGAATATTTTTCCGTTGATAAAAACCGCAACAGCCGCTCCACCCTACCCGATATCCCGCCTTTCGGTGTAAACAAACTCGCCCCATACAAATACGTCAAAGGCGCAACACAAAACAGCGGCGCAGGCAAACAGCAGTTTTTCGATTTGCAGATTGTGGACGAAGCCGACCTTACCCGCCGTTTCAAACAAGCCCACAACGCCCTGTGGGCAGGCGGCCAGCTCAATCCTTCCGAGGCCTTTGACGAACTCGACAAACTCATCTTCTGCAAAATCTGGGACGAGCGCAAACCGCGCAAAAATGGCGAGCCCTATGATTTTCAAATCATCCTTACCGCAGATGAAGGTGCGGGCAGCGAAACACAGCAGCAGAAGAACCGTGCGCAGAATACACAAGAATTATTCAAGCGCGTTACCGGTCTTTATGAAGAGGGCCGTCTGAAAGATGCCGAAGTATTTAAAGACAATATCCGCCTCACGCCCGAGCGCGTGCGCACCATCGTCGGCTACCTGCAAGACGTAAACCTGAGCAAAACCGACCTTGATAGCAAAGGTCGCGCCTTTGAAACCTTTATGGATTCCTTCTTTCGCGGCAGCTTCGGACAATATTTCACCCCGCGCCGCATTGTGAAATTCATCGTGGATGTCCTGCCCATCAGCCACGACCATTTTGTGCTGGATACCAGTTGTGGCAGCGGCGGCTTTTTGCTGCACGCATTAGACAAAGTGCGCCGAGAAGCCGACGAATACTACAGCGAAGGCAGCGCTGATCACTTCCGCCACTGGCACGATTTTGCCGAAAAAAAACTTTACGGCATCGAAATCAATGAACAAATCAGCCGTGCCGCCAAAATGAACATGATTATTCATGATGATGGCCATACCAATATCATCACTGCCGACGGCTTGCTTAGCGACAAAGCGCTGCAAAATCAAAGCAACAACCTGGGTTTCAAATACAACCACTTTGATTTCATCATCACCAATCCGCCTTTCGGCAGCATCGTTAAACAAACTGAACAAGCCTATCTTGCAACTTACAGCTTTGGCATGAGCGACGTTTCTTGGCTAGACATCAAAAACAGCGGCGTACAAAACCGGGAAAGCCAAAAAACCGAAATCCTGTTTATCGAACAATGCCGCAACTTCCTCAAAGAGGGTGGCTATCTCGCCATCGTCATCCCTGACGGCATTTTGACCAACAGCAGCCTGCAATACGTGCGTGACCAAATCGAAACTGACTTCCGCATTATCGCTGTGGTCAGCCTGCCGCAGACCGCCTTTACCGCCACCGGCGCAGGCGTAAAAAGCAGCGTTATGTTTTTACGCAAATATCCCAAAGCCGAAAGTGAACGCATTAAAACCCTGAAGCTCGATATTCAAAACGCCTTAAAAAATCGCCACCGCTACATCAACCAACTCAAAGACTGGGATAACGAGAAAAAAAGCATACTTAAAAATGCTACCGGTATCAAATACAGCGGAACACTCGCCGAATTCAAAAAAACCGACGCCTATAAAGAATGGAAAAGCGAAATTAGCAGCGGATACAGCGATAAAGTTAACGAACTGAAAGAGCGAATGATTGAAGAATATCTACAAGAAAAACGCCGTCAGCTTCCCGACTACCCGATTTTTATGGCGATTGCCGAACAAATCGGCTACGACGCTACGGGCAAAGACACCCCAATTAACGAGTTGGACACCATCGCCGCCGAACTCGCCCGCTTTATCGAGGAGGTGAACCATGGCAACGTTTGATTTTTCAGAAAAACTGCCTTTCGGCGAGATGTTTTTAGTCAGGTCGTCTGAAATTGAGGGGCGGATTGATCCACTTTACTATCAGACCATTCACAATTTCATTTTTGCCAAACAGAAAAAATACACCGTCAGCAAAATGGTGGATTGTATCGATATGCAACGGGGACGTTTTGGACATCGACCAAGAAACGATCCCAAACTATACGGCGGAGATTACCCGTTTATCCAAACAGGCGATATTGTCAAAGCCAGCCAAAATGCTGGAAAAATTACTTATAGCCAAACCTTAAACAAACTAGGTTTGAAAACCAGCCGTCTACAAACAGAAAAAGCCGTTATCCTAACGATTGCAGCCAATATCGGCGATACCGCCATTTTGGACTATCCCGCCTGTTACCCTGACAGTCTGATTGCACTCACGCCAAAATCCGATGATTTGCGACTGGAATACATCAATATCTATTTCAAATTCATCAAATCGTTTTTGGAAGATTTAGCTCCGCAAGCGGCACAGAAAAACATCAATTATCAACAGTTAGCCCCTGTTCCCATTGTTATCCCACCGCTTGCCGTTCAAGACGAAATTATCCGTATCTATGAAAACGCCTTGTTGGCACGCAACAGTAAACAAAAACAAGCCCAAACCCTGCTAACCAGTATCAACGACTACCTGTTGGGCGAGCTGGGCATTACCCTGCCCGAAACCGACAACAGCCTAAACAGCCGTATATTTACCGTGCAGATGAGCGAAGTGGGTGGGGGTGCATTTGACCCGTTTACCCAGTTCAACAAACATTACCGCATCGAAGGCGGCAAATACCCCAATGAGCGTTTGGACAACATCGCCTTTTTGCAAAAAGGGCAAAGCATTACTTCAGACGACATCGTCAGCGGTGATTACCCCGTGATCGCAGGCGGACAAAGCAGCCCGTACAGCCACAACGTCTGCAACCACAAAGGCAACGTGATTACCGTCAGTGCCAGCGGTGCATATTCGGGCTATGTCTGGTATCACGATTACTCGATTTTTGCCTCTGACTGTACGGTCATTTTTTCCAAAGATGAAAATAAACTGATCACTGAATTTTTGGCAGAAGTGCTGAAAGTGAAACAGCAGGAAATTTATTTGTTGCAAAAAGGCGCAGGGCAGCCGCACGTTTACCCCAACGACTTGGCAAAACTCAACATTCCTTTGCCCGACAAACCCACGCAACAAAAAATCATCGCCCATATCCAAGCCATCAAAGCCCAAGCCACGGCCCTGCAAGCCGAAGCCGAACAGCTTTTAAGCCAAGCCAAAGCCGAGATTGAACAGATGATTTTGGGAGGCGCACAATGATGACGCTCACAGGTATTTTAGAACGCTCGTTAGGCGGCTTCACCTGCCTGCGGGGCTTTGCCAGCATTAAAGAATTGGCAAAACATTCCCGTGCGGAATTTTCGTATCAGCGGGAATTGAACAAACAGCACATTGAGGAGATTAAATATTATTTGGGGCAGAGAGAATATCTGTTTTTCCCTGAAATCATTCTCGGACACAGATTAGCCAGTGATGCGCCGATTGCTTTGGCACAAGATGAATCCCAATTACTCAATATTGGGGAGAAGAAAAATTATCCGATTGATATTGCACTCACTGAAGCGAAATCCCGCAAAGGCGCATTTAAAAATCTAAAACTGGCTTCGTTTACCATTGAAAAGGAAAGCCTGCTACTCAGAATCGACGGCAACCACCGCTTGAGTGCCATAGATCAGTCTGACGAACGGGATTACCAAGTTCCGTTTTGCCTGATTTTGTTTTCAGACAATGATATGGATAACAAACAGCAAAGCGTGATTTTCCATTATATCAACTCCCGTGGGCTACCCCTAACACTTGAAGAAAACCTGCTTGCCGTTTTTCAAAAAGACAAATTTGAAGATGGAGAAATACGAAGGCATTTTGGTGAGGGCTTCCTGCTTGCCAAGCACTTGTTTGATTCCATTGATTTTGACCATATTCCGCATATCGCAGAATTTTGCAAAAAAGAAAAATGCCGTTGCAGTTTGCTCAAAAATATTACCGAACTATTGAACGAGCATTTAGGGGAAAATTGCAGCGCCGCTACAATTAAGTCAAAAATCCACAAAGTAGAAGATATCATCGCAAACAGCGAAGACATCAAAAATCATCTTTCGGTTAGTCTGCTGACAGTTATGTGCATCTTTGCCGTAAAAGACAATGGAAAATGGTTTACCGCATTTATCAACTGGATAAAAGGCAACCGCTTGTATCAACTTCAAAATATCAATCCGCAAAGTATGATTGATCTGTTTGAGCAGATTTACAGCAACGAGATCAAAATTTTCGTGGCAATGCCGTATTACGATGACAGCACAGTTGATGACTATAATGCCAGTATTGAGGAGACTTGCACTGAGTTATCCGCTCAACACGGATTAAATGTCCAATTATTCCCCATTATGCGGGTAAATGCCCCAACTGGCGACTTGATACAGGATATTTTCCAAAAAATAGACCGCTGCTCGATTTTTATCGCCGACATCACCACCAATAACGCCAATGTGCTATACGAATTTGGATACGCAAAAGGCAAGGGAAAAGACTATATTTTGCTGTTAAATAAGGATAAAAACCCAACTCCCCCGAAATCGGATTACCACAACGAACTGCGACACGAGTTTCAAGGCTATCAAAACCTCAAAGCCGTTTTGAAAACGCAAATCGAAGCCGTGTTAAAAGAACGGCGGTATTTTTAATCTGCATGCTGAGGTAGCCTGAAAATCTAAAACTTTGTCCCGTCCACCCCACCAAAGGAAACCCCATGCCCCTGCAATCCGGCGGCTACACCTTCAAGCCGCATGAAATGCCCTTTATGCCGGGTTCGCCCGCCTCGCCCGAGCATCCGAAAAAGCGGCGGCTCGCGTATCTTGCCATCGGTTTATTACTCGCGCTGTCGTCGGGCTTCCAAAACGGGCTGCTCACCGCCTCGCTGCCGCAGCTGCGCGGCGATTTGTCGCTCGATTTGCAGCAGGGCGGCTGGATTCAGGCGGCGTATTTCATGGCTTACGCCTGCATGAGCGTCCTCTTTTTCAAAGTCCGCAAGGCGTATGGCCTGCAACGCTTCGTCCGCATCACCCTGTTCGCCCAGCTTGCCGCCAGCCTACTGCAACTGGTTTATCACCATTACGAAGTGGAACTCATCGCGTGTGTTGCCGCCGCCATCGCCGCCAGCGGCCTGCTGGTGCTGTCGATTTACTACATGATGCAGGGCTTTACCGGCACGAAAAAGCTGGTCGGGCTGGTGTTCGGGCTGGGTCTGATGCAGGTCGGCACGCCGCTGGCGCAGAGCCTCGTGCCGCTGCTGTATGGCGACGGCGACCTCAACGGCGTGTTCGCCTTTCAGGCTACCCTCGCGCTCGCCTGCACCGCCTGCCTGTTCGCCCTGCCGCTGCCGCCCGGCATCACCGTGCGCAAATCGTTCACGCTGACCGACGCGCTCAGCTTTACCCTGTTCGCCTCCGGCATCGCGCTGTTGTGCGCCTTTCTCGTGCAGGGGCGCACGGTGTGGTGGACGACGCAGTGGCTCGGCTGGCTGCTCGCGGGCGGAGTGGGGCTGACGGGGCTGGCGTTGTACATCGAATCGACGCGGCACAAGCCGATGCTGGACTGGCACTGGATGACCGTGCCGCAAATCCTCATCTTCGCCGTGATGGGCACGATGGCGCGGCTCTTGACCTCGGAGCAGACCGTCGGCGCGGCGGGGCTGATGGGCGCGGTGGGCGTGGGCAGCGCGCAGATGAGCACGTTTTACCTGATTGTTGCGTGCGGAATGCTGGCGGGTGTGGTCGGCAGCCTGATTTTGCTGGATATCAACGACATCCGCCGCCCCGTGATGGTTGCGCTCGCCTGTTTCGCCCTCGGTGCGTGGCTGGAAATCGGCGTGGGCATGCAGACCCGCCCCGCGCAACTTTATTTCAGCCAGTTTATCGTTGCCTTTGCCTCGCTGCTGTTTATGGGGCCGATGATGCTTGAAGGCGCACTGCGCGCGCTGGCGAAAAGCCCCGACCACATGATGAGCTTCTCCGCCGTGTTCGGCCTGTCGCAAACCCTCGGCGGGCTGGCGGGTGCGGCGGCATTCAGCGCGTTTTTAACTTACCGCACCCGCGACCACCTCGCCGCCATCGCGCAAAACCTGACCCTCTCCAACCCCGCGCTCGCCGCCGACATCCAGCGCAACGCCGCCGCCCTCTCCGCCACCCTCTCCGACCCGGTGCTGCTGCAAGGCCGCGCCGTCTCGCAAATCACCGCGCAGGCGGGCAAAGAAGCGTTGGTGGCGGCATACAGCGACCTGTTCGCGCTGCTGGCGGCGATGGCGGCGGTATCGACCCTCGTCGCCGTCGCCCTGTGGCTGTACCGCCGTTATTACAAGATTGATATTCTGGCGGCGGAGAAGGCGAAAGTGTTTGCGGCGTTGGGGAAATAGTGTTTCAGACGGCATTAAAGGCAGCCTGAAAACCACCGCACCAACCCATTAACCGAATCAACCCCCAAATCAACGGAAAGCAAAAAATGTCCCAACCCGACACCCCCGAACAACCCGACACCGAATCCCAAAAAACCGCCGTGCCGCAGCCCGAGATGCAGCCTGAAACGTCGTCTGAAACCCCGTCCGAGCCGCAAGAGCCCGCCCAATGGCAGCCTGAAAAACACCGTTTCGGCAGCATCGGCATACTCGCCGCCAGCGCAATCGGCGTGGTGCTTGCCCTGTATGCCTTCCGCCTGCCGCCCTTCGGCATGGGCGAGGTTTACACCAACAACGCCTATGTGCGCGGCAGCGTAACCGCCGTCAGCCCGCGCGTGGGCGGCTATGTGCAGAAAGTGCTGGTGCGCGATTTTGACAACGTAAAAGCAGGGCAGCCGCTGGTGGAAATCGACCCCGCGCCCTACCGCGCCAAAGTCGCCCAAGCCGAAGCTGGGCTGGCGGGGCAGCAGGCGGCGTTGAACAAAACCGTGCAGGACAAAGCCTCCGCCCTCGCCGTCTCCAAAGCCAACCAAGCCGCGATTGACAACGCCCGCGCCCAGCTTGACCGCGCCCGCCGTGAATGGCAGCGCATACAGGCGGTGAGTGCCGATGCCGTGTCGCAAAGCAGCCGCGATGCCGCGCAAACCGCCGTTAAACAAGCCGAAGCGGGCCTGAAACAGGCGCAGGAGCAATACGCCGTGGCGCAGCAGAACATCATCAACACGGGCGTAGGGCGCGAGGGCGCACAGGCGGGCATCGCCAACGCGCAAGCCCTGCTGGACTTGACAAAACAGGATTTGGGGCATACTGTGATTTACGCGCCCGCCAGCGGCAAACTCGGCGAAGTCAGCGTAAAACAAGGGCAGCTTGTGAGCGCGGGCACGCAGCTGATGTCCGTCGTGCCGCCCGAACGCTGGATCATCGCCAACATCAAAGAAACCGATATGGCCAACGTGAAAATCGGGCAGAGTGCCAGTGTGAGTATCGACGCACTCGGCGGCAAGGCGTTCAGCGGCAAAGTCGCCGAAATCTCGCCCGCCACCGCTTCCGAATTCAGCCTGATTAAAGCCGACAGCGGCACGGGCAACTTCGTCAAAATCGCCCAACGCATCGCCGTAAAAATCGTATTTGACGCAGGGCAACAGGATTTGGAACGCCTCGCGCCGGGGATGTCGGCGGAAGTGAACATTGCTACGAAGTAAGGTAAAAGGTCGTCTGAAAAGTTTTCAGACGGCCTTTCAGACTGCTTTTTTTATTGAAGTAAAGCAAATCGGGCATTATCCGTGCATCAATTGCCCAACCCACTCAACAAAAAGCAGCCTCAAACTCCATTCCCCCATTTTCAGGCTGCCTTGTAAAATTCTATAATTACGCTTTTATGCCAAACCATTTATCTGCGAAAGTCCCACACCCAATTTGACGTTGCCGTCATCGGCGCAGGTCCGTCAGGCTCGGTTGCCTCCGCCCTGCTTAACAAACAGGGCTTCAAAGTATGCGCGCTGGAAAAACAGCATTTTCCGCGCTTTGTGATTGGCGAGAGCCTGCTGCCGCACTGCATGGAAATGCTGGAAGAAGCCGGTTTTGCCGATGCCGTGCGCGCCGAGAAAGGCTTTCAGTTTAAAAACGGCGCAGCATTCGCATGGCGCATTTCACGCGCATCACCGACAACATCGCCGCCGAAGCCGATTTTGACCGCAACAAAATCCTGATTACCACCCACCCGCAGCACCGCGACGTATGGTTTTGGACAATCCCTTTCGGCGACAACACCTGCTCGCTCGGCGTGATCGGCACACCCGACAAACTGACGGGCGATTCCGAAGCCGTGTTGAAACAAATAGTGGCAGAATGCCCCAATCTGGTTGAATTTTTTAAACATTCCGAATGGGAAAACGGCTTCCCCTACCGCAGCATCCAAGGCTATTCCGCCAATGTTAAAGCCCTGCACGGCAAACATTTCGCGCTGTTAGGCAACGCCGCCGAGTTTATTGACCCCGTGTTCTCATCGGGCGTAACCATCGCGCTGCATTCCGCCAAACTCGCCGCTGACCTGCTTGCCCGCCAGCTCAAAGGTGAAGCGGCAGACTGGCAGCGCGAGTTCGCCGAGCCGCTGATGGTGGGCGTAAACGCTTTTCGCACCTATGTGGACGGCTGGTACGACAACCGTTTCCAAAACGTGGTGTACGCACCCAACCGCGCGCCCGAAATCAGCCGCATGATTTCCGCCATTCTCGCGGGCTATGCGTGGGATACGGCAAACCCGTTTGTAGAAAAATCGGAACAGCGGCTGAACACGCTGGCGGAACTGGTGGGGGATTTGGCGTTTGAATAGGTGTTGATGTCGTCTGAAAACAGTTGCAGGTCGGGCATTGATGCCCGACAAACACCGACCTGTTTATCTTAAAATGAGACCTTTGCAAAATTCCCCAAAATCCCCTAAATTCCCACCAAGACATTTAG
>CAKARM010000047.1:0-11109 GCA_916720585.1 uncultured Neisseria sp. | reverse complement strand
CTGTCTGCGGCTTCGTCGCCTTGTCCTGATTTAAATTTAATCCACTATATTTGGACAAGAAAGATGGCGGCGATAAAATGGGCAAAGGGGTCGTCTGAAAGGTATTTCAGACGACCCCTCATCAGTTTTATTAGCTATTGCCGCTATCTACTTTCTTAAACGACAACCAAATGCAGACGCCGACCGATATCAGCCAAGCCGCCAGCAGCCAATACGGGTTGAGCAAATGGGCGTAGGGATTCAAATTGGGATTCTTGATGGGCGGCAGATAAACCATAACGCCGAAGTAGGCAGACGATAGGGCAAGGCCGCTCAAAATGCCTTTTTGGTCTTTACGCAGACGCATCAGCATTGCCGTCAAACCGCTTGCCACCATGGCGGCAAAGCCAAAGAAAGTCATCGGGATAAAGTGTGCGCTCCAAGCTTGTGTGTCGGGGAAGGCGGAGTCCGGCTGCATCAGGAAGGCGCAAGTCAGAAAAATCGGCGTACCTGCCAAAGCAAAAGCAAGCGGAATCCACCAGCGGTAAGAAAAAACGCCTTTTTTTTCAGTTGCATGTTCAAAAATGACTTGCCCCGCATGAATGCCCGCCTTCACGGTTTTCACGGCAATTTCCCGCTCCCGTTTATACCCGCTTTCACTAGGTAAAAACACCAGCCCAAAGGGAATAACGGCAAACGCATTCAATAGGCTGAATATCGTTAATCCTTCGAAATAAAAATTAAACAGCATCTCTATATCTTTTGACAAAAACAGCGCAAACAATATCGTGCTTATGTAGGAACAGACAAAGCCGATGAGCATGGCGGTCAAGATATGCTTCAAGTTCCTACGCAAACGAAGCTGCGTCATCGCCATACCGGTCAGTATGCCCCAAACCAGCATATAGCCAAGCATATAGAGTAAACCGGTAATTATTGTAGCCACACTAGCCAGACTGCCGAACACCAGTCCGAAAATACCGAAATGGAGCATAGAGGCAAAAAAAGCTGCCACCACGCCGGAAGCTACGGTAAGCTGAACGGTGAGAAACACGAGTAAAACGCCGTAACACAAGGCATAAACGGTAAAAAGCAGTATAAGGTACGGCTTGCGCGGTTTCTTGTCCTTCAGGGCGGTGTTGTCCGACATTATGCTGGTTTCCTTTGGATGATTTATCGGAATTGAAGTAGTTTCAGACGACCTTTGAGCGCGGATACATCGAGCTCAAAATTGTCGTATCGGATTACGGTTAAGCCGTTATGGAAATTTGAATGATTATAATGGAATAGTTTGTGTTGATGATAGCCGTATAACGATATTGCATTTTCGTGAAACCGATAATAAGCAACAAGATTGCCCTTACAACAAAAGGTCGTCTGAAAACTGTTTTTCAGACGACCTTTTGTCGTTTTATCACTCAAGAAAGCGACGGATTACGAACGTACCTGCCCGTCGCCCAACACAATCCATTTCTGCGAAGTCAGCCCGTGCAGGCCGACGGGGCCGCGCACATGGATTTTATCGGTGGAGATGCCGATTTCCGCGCCGAGACCATACTCGAAGCCGTCGGCGAAGCGGGTGGAGGCATTGACCATGACGCTGGCGCTGTCGACCGTGCGCAGGAAGGTGCGGGCGTCGGTGTAGGATTCGGTTACGATGCTGTCGGTGTGGTGGCTGCCGTGGGTGTTGATGTGGGCGACGGCTTCTTCGAGGCTGTCGACGATTTTGACGGAGAGGATGGGGGCGAGATATTCGGTGTCCCAGTCTTCTTCGGAGGCCGTCTGAATGTGTGGCAGGATGGAAAGGGTACGCGGGCAGCCGCGCAGCTCGACGTCGCGGGCGGCGTATTTTTCCGCCAATACGGGCAGGATTTCGGCGGCGCGGCTTTGGTGGACGAGCAGGGTTTCCATGGTGTTGCAGGTGCCGTAGCGCGAGGTTTTGGCGTTGAAGGCGATGTTGACGGCTTTTTCGGCGTCGGCGGTGCGGTCGATATAGACGTGGCAGATGCCGTCGAGGTGTTTGATGACGGGCACGCGGGCTTCGGCGGCGATGCGGGAAACCAGCGATTTGCCGCCGCGTGGGATGACGACGTCGATAAACTCTGGGCTTTGCAGCATGGCGCCGACGCTTTCGCGGTCGGTGTTTTCAATCAGGATGACGGCCGCTGCGGGTAGACCGTTTTCAACTAACGCCTGCGTAATCAGTTTAGAGAGCGCCATATTGCTGTTGAAGGCTTCGCTGCCGCCGCGCAGGACGCAGGCGTTGCCGGACTTGAGGCAGAGGGCGGCGGCATCGACGGTTACGTTGGGTCGGGATTCGTAAATGATGCCGACAACGCCCAGCGGTACGCGCATTTTGCCGATTTGCAGGCCGTTTTCGCGGGTGCGGAATTCGTCCATTTCACCGACGGGGTCGGGCAGGGCGGTAATCTGGCGCAAACCTTCGCACATGGCATCTATGGTTTTTTCGGTCAGCCGCAGGCGGTCGAGCAGTGCGTCGTTCAAACCTTTCTGTGCGGCCTGTTCCATGTCTTGGACGTTGGCGGCGAGGATGGCAGTTTGGTGGTGTTTGATCAGTTCGGCGGCGCGCAAGAGGGCGGCGTTTTTCTGCGCGGTTTCGGCGGCGGCAACAATATAGGAAGCCTGCTTGGCGGCGGATGCGGTGCGGCGGACGTAGTCTTGAATGTTTTGCATGGTATTTCTGCGGGAAAAGTGGGAATGGGTTGATGATAAGGTCGTCTGAACGGGAATTCAATAGGATGCAGGGAGACGGTTCAAATGATACTGGGGAAGGGGATTGAGAAAATCGCAGATAAAAAAAACCATCTATACTAAGGGGAAAAGTATAGATGGCCAAACACATTACGGGGAAAACGTCTTACTCACTTACTCACTTCTCTCGAAGCAAGTGTTACTCAGACACGCGAATTATATAATAGTTCACGAATGATGACGTTAAGTTTGGTTAATGACGTCTTAACAATCATATCATCATGTTTTTAAACAAATAAAAAAATCATAATGGTTAAATTTTTTTTGAAAAAACTTCAAAATTTTCAAACTGTGATGAATTTCCACTCCCCTGAGGCTAAATTTTCTACCGTTCGTCCGTTAAATTCGTCCCGATGGAGGTGTTCGACGCGGTTGCCGGCAGCGGCGACCATGCGTTTGACTTGATGATATTTGCCTTCGGTAATGGTCATCAGCAGGGTGGTCGGGTTTTCCAAAACGGCTTCGGCTGCGCGGACGGTTTCGTTGTCGTCGTGCAGCAGGACGCCGTTTTTCAGCGTTTCACACAGGCTGTCGTCGGCAGGATGCTTCAGGGTAACGCGGTAGATTTTGGGTACTTTGTGTTTCGGCGAGGTAACGCGGTGGTTGAACTGCCCGTCGTTGGTAACCAGCAAAACGCCCGTCGTATCTGCATCCAGCCTGCCGACCGCCTGCATGTCGATATTGCGCATATGGTCGGGGAAAAGGCTGAAAACGCTGGGGTATTGCTGCGGTTTGTGCGAGGTTTCGTAATTGGCGGGCTTGTTGAGCAGGATATAAAAATAGGGCATGGGTACGACGACGATGTCTTCGCCGTCTATGCGCAGCGTTTGGACTTCGGCGGGATCGATGTCGGCTTTGGTGTCGTTGCAGACCGTATCGTTGATTTCGACACAGTCGTTTTGAATCAGCCACTGGCATTGTTTGCGGCTGCCTATGCCTTGGGATTGGAGGTATTTGATCAGTTGCATGGGAATGGCGGGAACGGGTTTCAGACGACCTGATTGTATATCAGGACTTCACTTTCAAACGATAGAGATATGTGGTTTCCAGATTGCGGGCGAAGGCGAGCGGGTCGGATTCGTCGGCGGCTTTGCGGTGATGCGGTTTGGTTTCCAGTATACCAACCACGCGTAAAGAGGCCGTCTGAAAACATTGTTCCAGAAAATCGCGGTCGCGCAGGTGCAGATGTTCCGCCAAGTCGGAAATGATTAACCACGCTTCGCCTTGCGGGTTTAAATGTTGCCGCACGCCGTTTAAAAAGGCGGTCAGCATGGCGTTGTCGGGATCGTAGAGGGCAGTTTCGACGGCGGAAGTCGGTTTGGCGGGCAGCCACGGCGGGTTGCAGACGATCAGGTCGGCGCGTCCTTCGGGAAACAAATCGACGGCGTGGACGGCGACTTGTTTGTCCAGCCCCAAGCGGGCGAGATTGGCGGTTGCGCAGGCGATGGCCTTGGGATTGGTGTCGGTGGCGGTGATTTCGGGAATACCGCGTTTGGCAAGGATGGCGGCGATAACGCCGGAACCAGTGCCGACGTCGAACGCCGTCTGAATATGTGGATTCAACGGCGCTTGGGCGATTAAGTCTAAATATTCGCCGCGCAGGGGCGAGAACACGCCGAAAGGAACGTGGATTTTGCCGCCAAGCTGCGGAATTTCTATGCCTTTTTTGTGCCATTCGTGTGCGCCGATAAAGCCCAAAAGCTGGTTGAGCGGCAGTAAAAACGGCGTGTCGTTCGGTTCGGCATACACATCGGCAAGGGCGGCGCGGACGTCCGGCGTGCGCGGGTTGCTTAACTGAAAACCCGCGCCGATTTCGACGGCAAGCATGTTCAACACACGGCTTTGCTGCGCCTGTTTCATACGGTGGGTGTGGAAGGCCGTCTGAATATCGGCGGGAGCGTTTTTCGTTTTTTCAGACGACCTGCGGACGCGCTTTTTCATCGCCGCCAATACTTGCTTGGCGTTGTGGAAATCGCCCGTCCAAACGGTCGCCGTGTGGGCGTGGGCGTTTTTCAGAATATCGGCGGCATTGCTTTCATGCACATAAACCGCCTGCTTGGGCGACTTCTGCGTGCTTTCGTTGCGCCATTCGGCAGCGGCGCGGTCGGTGGGGATAATGGGAAACATGGCGGGAAGGAGGAAGGGGAATCGGCGGCAAGTTTACTATAGTGGATTAAAATTGCAATGATACGGCGTTGCCGCCTTGTCTCATTTTTATTTTAATCCACTATATATTTCGGCTTACGATGTATTGCCGTTATGGTGTGCAGGACATTCAAAATAAGCGAGCGTAGTTTGGACTGTAATGCCTATTCATTATTTGGCGGCAGGTATGTGTTGCCTGCCTTTTTGTACTTAAGATTTTGAAACTAAATTGGACAAAATGTATAAAATAATTCTATTTTTAAAAAGTAAATTCGTATTTTTATAAAAATAGATTGTCGTTTTGTCTAAAATGCGTATAATCCCCTTCCAAAGCAAACCATAATTTCGATAAAGTTTGGACAAGGAACATCATGCAATTAGACATTGACCGCTTAGTTGCTTATTTCGGCGGCGTGAATGCACTTGCCGAAGCGTTGAAACAGCACGACCCCGAAAATGCCGCAACAACCGCCGCCATCTATAAATGGCGCACGCGCGGGTCGCTGCCTTTGGCGCAACTGCAAAAGCTGACCGCGCTGGCGGAAGCGCAAGGCAGGCCGCTGGATTTGAATGCTTTTTTACAAAAAAACGAATCTCTGGAGAGAACAGAAATGACACAGACCAACCGCGTAATTATTTTCGACACCACCATGCGCGACGGCGAGCAGTCGCCCGGTGCATCCATGACCAAAGAGGAGAAAATCCGCATTGCCCGCCAGTTGGAGAAAATGGGCGTGGATGTGATTGAGGCGGGTTTTGCCGCCGCCAGCCCGGGTGATTTCGAGTCGGTCAATGCGATTGCCAAAATCATCACCAAATCCACAGTCTGCTCGCTGGCGCGTGCCGTTGAAAACGATGTGCGTAAGGCAGGCGAAGCCGTTTCCCCCGCGCCGAAAAAACGCATCCATACCTTCATCGCCACCAGCCCCATCCATATGGAGCACAAACTGAAAATGAAGCCGCAGCAGGTCATCGATGCGGCGGTCAAAGCAGTGAAAATCGCCAAAGAATACACCGACGATGTGGAATTTTCCGCCGAAGACGCCGTGCGTTCGGATTTGGACTTCCTCGCCAAAATCTTTACGGCGGTTATCGAAGCGGGCGCGACCACCATCAATATTCCCGATACCGTCGGCTACTCCATCCCTTCCGTGTGGTACGAGCGTATCAGCAACATCATCAAAAGCGTGCCCAACGGCGACAAAGTAGTCTGGTCGACCCACTGCCACAACGACTTGGGTATGGCGGTTGCCAACTCGCTGGCCGCCGTTCAGGCAGGCGTGCGCCAAGTGGAATGCACCATCAACGGTTTGGGCGAACGCGCGGGCAATGCCAGCCTTGAAGAAATCGTGATGGCGTTGAAAGTGCGCCATGATTTGTTCGGCTTGGAAACCGGCATCGACACCACACAAATCGTGCCGGTATCCAAACTGGTGTCCACCATTACCGGCTATCCGATTCAGCCCAACAAAGCGGTGGTCGGCGCAAACGCCTTTGCACACGAATCAGGCATCCATCAGGACGGCGTGTTGAAACACCCCGAAACCTATGAAATCATGACTGCCGAATCGGTCGGCTGGTCAACCAACCGCCTGACCTTGGGCAAATTGTCCGGCCGCAGCGCGTTCCGCAGCAAACTGGCGGATTTGGGCATCGAGTTGGAAAGCGAAGAGGCGCTGAACGCCGCATTTGCCCGCTTCAAAGAACTTGCCGACAAAAAACGTGAAATCTTCGACGAAGACCTGCACGCGCTGGTGTCCGACGAAATGGGCAGCCTGAACGCCGAAAGCTACAAATTCATCTCTCAAAAAATCAGCACCGAAACCGGCGAAGAGCCGCGCGCCGACATCGTGTTCAGCATCAAAGGCGAAGAAAAACGCGCTTCGGCCAGCGGCTCCGGCCCTGTCGATGCGATTTTCAAAGCGATTGAGAGCGTGGCGCAAAGCGGCGCGACTTTGCAGATTTATTCCGTCAACGCCGTAACACAAGGTACGGAAAGCCAAGGAGAAACCAGCGTCCGTCTGGCACGCGGCAACCGCGTCGTCAACGGTCAGGGCGCAGATACCGATGTTTTGGTCGCCACCGCCAAAGCCTACCTCTCCGCCTTGAGCAAACTGGAATTCGGTGCCGCCAAACCGAAAGCACAGGGCAGCGGTACGATTTGAGCTTAAATAGCTTGATTTGAATTTAAAAAGCAAAGAGGTCGTCTGAAAACCGAAGTTTGGGCTTTTCAGACGACCTTTTTTTATTTTTTCACAGAACTGAACAGGGGAAAAAGGTTAATCAAACACAGTAAAAAATACAAAACGAGCATTAAAGTCAGCCATAAATTTTTAAGTTTTATACTTGAGTAAATGATATGAAACAATAAATCTAGGTCGCCTATTAAATGGACAAAAAAATACGCTGTAAGGATAAAACAGAAAATGCCAATAAACTTTCTTCCTAATAGAAAGAATAGAATAGAAATATTGTTTATTATCAAAAATAATTTAATAATCATGGGGTTGTCGTTTATTTTACCTTGTAAATTGGATAAATTATAGACATCCCCATCAGTTATATAGTCTATGATGTAAAATTCATCGGTATTAAGGAGAAATGAAAACGAAATAAGTAGCAATAAAATGAGGTAATTAATTGGTTTTATGAATTTTATACTGAAAATACGGTTTGCCATCATGCTCCCATTCGTTTTATTTTTTCTGTGTATTTTTTATAACGTATTCCTGCCTGAAAAGAAGGCAATAGGTAATATACATTGTAAACTAAAAAATCAGTCTATCATAAAAGCTTCAAACATAATCGGCTTCCAAAAGGTGTGCTGATTTAAGTGCTGACTCTTATTGAAGTTTCATCAGTCGGTCTTGTTCGACTGACAATACGCCGTTTACCTTTTGGAAATAAGCAATGGCATCTTGAATATTGGTTTTGGCTGATGGACGAATGGCAATTCCGTGCAGGTTTTTGTATTCGTAAACCAAGCTCGCGCCGGAATCTTTCACTGCCTTTATCAATGGACCTGAGCCGATGTCTTTATCGTAGAAAATAATCAGGTTACCCGTTGTGGCTTGTGCTTGTTGGGTGAGGACTGCTTCAGTCGCTTGGGTTGGTTTGCTCGGGCTTTGGCAGGCGCAGAGTAGGGCGGCGAGTAGGATGACTGTAAAAGTTTTTTTCATGGTCGTTAAGAGGATTGTGTGATGAAACAAGGTCGTCTGAAAATGGGGTAAACGAAATCATGGAAGATAAAGTTAAAAAGATAGCTAAATCTTTAGGTTATAAAGGATGAAGGAAATAATGAATTTAAGTAGTACATATAATTTTTCACTCAATCAATATAATTTCTATTTTGAGATAAATTGGGAATTTAATTTTCTGTATTTAGAGAAATTTAATCAGTGTGGTCAAGTCTATATTGATTCTGGTTTTTATATCAATTTGGGAAATGGTCTGTTTCTATATATTGCCGGTGAAGAGGACTATGGCAATTTATTGGATTTTATAGAATTGATCTCAGATAATAATCAAAACGAATTAAAATTTGAATCACTTACTGCTAAGATAAGCAAGAAGAATAATATCTTGAATATGAAATTTAAGAAAAATAATATACTGAATATGGAGATATTAGGGGGCAAAGAAATAAATATAAATATAAATTTCAGCCATGAGTTATATGCTGAATTAAATTCTTTAGTATCGAAAATTCAGGATGACTATAAAAAATTTTCTTCTAATTTAGATGTAATTAAAAAGATTTGGTTTGGAACTGACGCAGATTAGCAGTTATATCCAGCGATTGTCGCGCACAATATAAAAAGCGAAGCTGGTATGGTCGTCAGAATACAAAGATTTCTATTTGCCTTTCAGACGACCTTCCCAGCAATCTCGATGGTTATGCCTCAGGCAGTTCCATGTCTAAAACGGTTTGCTCCTGCTTGGCGCGGAAGTCGGCAAGCTTTTGCGCCAGCTCGGGGTTTTCGTTGGCAAGTAGTGAGATGGCGAACAGGGCGGCGTTGGCGGCTCCTGCTTCGCCGATAGCGAAAGTGGCGACGGGAACGCCTTTGGGCATTTGCACGATGGAGAGCAGGGAGTCTTCGCCGCGCAGGTATTTGCTGGGTACGGGTACGCCCAATACGGGGACGGTGGTTTTGGCGGCAACCATGCCGGGCAGGTGCGCCGCGCCGCCTGCACCCGCGATGATGGCTTTGATGCCGCGTTCGCGGGCGGTTTCGGCGTATTCGAACATTAAATCGGGGGTGCGGTGTGCGGACACGACGCGGGCTTCGTATTCGACGCCGAACTCTTTGAGAAACTGCGCTGCCTGCTGCATGACGGGCCAGTCGCTGTTGCTGCCCATGATGATGCCGATTTTGGCCATATTTACTCCTGGTGTATAAAACGTTATTCAATGAATGATTTCAGACGACCTTTGAATATGGGAGGTCGTCTGAAAAGTTATCGTTGCTTGATGCTGACGGCGGCACGTTTGGCGGCGGCGCTGCCGGGGTAGCTCTGTATCAGTTTGCGCCATGTGTTGCGGGCGATGTCTTTCTGTTGCAGCTTGTATTGGCATTGCCCGATGCTGAAGAGCGCGTCGGGGGCTTGCGGGCTGTTGCGGAAGCGGTTGGCGAAGCGTCCGCCGATTTCGATGACGGATTCGCAATTGCCCATGCGCTGTTGGCTTTGCAGCAGCAGATACATATTGCGTCGGGCGCTTTCGCTGCCGTTGCCGCCGTCTGCTCCTTTTAAGACTGCGGCCGCTGCGGCGTAATTGTTGCGCTGATAGTATTTGAGGGCTTGGTTGTAGAGGCGGGTTTCGTTTTGGTCGGCAGAGTCGGCTTCTGAAGGCGCGGTGCCGCCGTTTGCCAGATAGGTGCTTTTGAGTTTTTGGTCGTCCAAACGTTGGGCGGGCACTTTCCTATTGGTGTGACGCGGGGTTTTGTTTTGTTTTTCAAGTTGTTGCAGGCGCTGGTTGGTGTTTTCCATTTCGCGCTCCAAACGTTCGACCTGCATACCCAAGCGTTCGATTTGAGTCATCGTGTTCAAATCGGGATAGGGAATGGCGGAGGATTCGGCTGCGGCGGTGGGAATATCGGGCAGCATGAAGGTGTCGCCGGATTTGGGTTTGGGGGCGGTAGAGGCGCAGGCGTTGAGCAGGAGGATACCGGCAAACAGAATGGGAAGGGTTTTGTTCATTTTATTTTTTAAGCAGCAAAGTCAGACCGTCGCCGACGGGCAGGGTAATGGGTACGATGCGGGAATCGTCGGGCAGGTTGCGGTTGAAGGACTGGAGTATGTTTAGGCTGGGCGGGGCATCGCGTTCTGCTTCACCCATAACGCGCCCGTTCAGCAGGACATTGTCGATGGCGATAACGCCGCCGCTGCGAACCAGTTGCAGGCAGCGTTCGAAATATTGCGGGGTGGGCGGTTTGTCGGCATCGATCAGCGCCAAGTCGTAGCTGCCTGATTCGCCTTGGCTTATCAAGTCGTCCAGGGTCAGCAGGGCGGGCTGGAGGTGGAGGGTGATTTTATGGGCGACTTGCGCTGCCTGCCAGGTTTCGCGGGCGATATCGGTAAAGGTGACGTTGATGTCGCAGGCGGTAATTTTGCCATGTTCGGGCAGGACTAAGGCGACTGCGGTGCTGCTGTAACCGGTAAACACGCCGATTTCCAGATATTTTTCGGCTTTGAGCAGGCGCGCGAGCCAAGTCAACAAGGCTGCCTGTTCGCGGGCAATCGCCATTTTCCCTAAACGGTGGGATTGCGTGCGCGAACGCAGGGCGGTCAGGACGGGATGCTCTTTTTCGCCGATGCTGTTGAGGTAGTCTTGCAGCGCCGGGTCGATATTGTGTGTCTGGGTGGTCATGCCGTTTGGCCGTCAGTCTTGGTAGTAGGTATAAGGTTTTTTGGCGACTTTGGCGGCTTCGAATTCTTTCTGTTCTTGAGGGTCCAGCTCGACATCCCACAACAGATGGCGGTTTTCAAGGCGTTGTGTTTCCAGCTGCGGATTGTCTTCGATGAGTTTGTCGAGGAATTGGGTGGCTTCGGATTTGTAGTGATACATGATACGGTTCCGTGCAGGTTTGTGTCAGCCTTTTATTATAACTGATAACGCCGTTACGGTTTTTAGATATTCGACTATATAGTGGATTAACTAAATCAGGACAAGGCGAAGAAGCCGCAGACAGTACAGATAGTACGGAACCGATT
>CAKARM010000046.1:0-11162 GCA_916720585.1 uncultured Neisseria sp. | reverse complement strand
GTTTCCGATGGATTCCCGCCTGCGCGGGAATGACGGCTGCTGGAGGTAATTATGGGTTGGATTGGCAGCGTTTGCGTTGAAAGTTGCGATGAAGTAGATGAGATTAGAAAGAAGGTCATCTGAAAGTTGGGTTTCAGACGACCTTCTGAGGTTGGCAGGATTCGTGGGCGGAGCCCACGCTACGTTGGGTTTCAGACGACCTTGGGTCAGAGGTCGAAGGCGGCGTTGATGAGGCGTTTGGTGTAGTCTTTCTGCGGGTGGTGGAAGATTTGGTCTGCGCTGCCGTATTCGACGAGTTCTCCGTGCTGCATGACGGCGACGTTGTCGCTGACAGCGCGGACGACGGAGAGGTCGTGGCTGATGAAGATGTAGGTCAGTCCGTATTTGGTTTGGAGTCCGCGCAGCAGTTCGACGACTTTGATTTGGACGGAGCGGTCGAGGGCGGAGGTGGGTTCGTCGAGGAGGATGAACTTGGGCCGCAGGATGAGGGCGCGGGCGATGGCGATGCGTTGGCGTTGTCCGCCTGAGAATTCGTGCGGGTAGCGGTTGAGGGCGTCGGCGGGCAGGGAGACTTCGTCCAGGACTTTGAGGACGAGTTCGGTGCGTTGGGCTTTGGTCATTTCGGGGCGGTGGACGGTGAGGCCTTCGCCTATGATTTCGCCGACGGTGAGGCGGGGTGAGAGTGAGCCGTAGGGGTCTTGGAAAACGATTTGGCGTTCGGCTTTGAGCTGGCGCGCTCGCTCGGGGCTGAGGGCGGCGAGGTCGCTGCCGTCGAAGTGTATGCTGCCTTGGTAGGGGAGCATTTGCATGATGGCTTTGCCGAGTGTGGATTTGCCTGAACCGGATTCGCCGACGATGCCGAGGGTTTCGCCTTGGCGGATGGCGAGACTGATGTTTTTGACGGCGTGGAAGGTTTTGAGGGGTTTGCCGAAGAAGTTGTGTTTGAGGGTGAAGTGGACGTCGATGCCGTCGGCACGGATGAGCTCGGGCGGGTTGCCTTCTACGGGGTCTTTCATGCCTTTGGGGACGGAGTGGATGAGTTGGGCGGTGTAGGGGTGGGTGGGGTTGGCGAAAACTTGTTTGATTTTGCCGCGCTCGACGATTTCGCCGTCTTTCATGACGCAGACGGTTTCGGAGTAGTGTTCGGCGAGTCCGAGGTCGTGGGTGATGAAGATTATCGCCATGCCCATTTGTTTTTGGAGGTCGTGGAGGAGGTCGAGGATTTCTGCCTGGATGGTGACGTCGAGGGCGGTGGTGGGTTCGTCGGCGATGAGCAGGGCGGGCTCGTTGAGCAGCGCCATGGCGATCATGATGCGCTGGAGCTGGCCGCCTGAGAATTCGTGGGGGTATTGTTTCAGACGACGTTCTGCTTCGCGGATGCCGACGCGGTTGAGGAGGTCGAGGATGCGTTCGCGGGCGGCTTTGCGGGTGATGGTTTTGTTGTGGACGCGCAGGGCTTCCATGAGCTGGGTGCCGATTTTCATGAAGGGGTTCAGCGAGGTCATGGGCTCTTGGAAGATGAAGCTGATGCGTCCGCCGCGCAGGCTGCGGAGGGTTTTTTCGTCTGCGTCGAGGATGGATGTGCCGTCGAAGGTGATACGCGAGTCTTGTCCGTAGCGGGTGGTGTTTTCGGGCAGGAGGCGCATGAGGGACATGGCGGTAACGGATTTGCCGGAACCGGATTCGCCGACGAGGGCGAGGGTTTCGCCTTTGGCGACTTTGAAGCTGATGTTGCGCACGGCGTGGACGGTTTTTTCGTGGAGTTGGAAGCGGATGTTGAGGTTTTCGACGGTGAGTAACGGGGTGTTCATGGGTGTGTCCTCGTGGTGTGTGTCAGCGGTCTTTGGGGTCGAGTGCGTCGCGCAGGCCGTCGCCGATAAAGTTGAAGCAGAAGAGGGTGGCGACGAGGAAGAAGCAGGGGACGAGGAGCTGCCACGGGGCGGCTTCCATGGAGGCTGCGCCCTCTTGGAGCATGGAACCCCAACTGGTCTGGGGTTCTTGTACGCCCAATCCGAGGAAGCTGAGGAAGGATTCGAACATGATCATGCCGGGTACGAGCAGGGAGGCGTAAACCATGACGACGCCGAGTACGTTGGGGATGATGTGGCGGGTAACGATGCGGCGGCGGGATACGCCTGTGATGCGGGCGGCTTCGACGAATTCTTTGTGTCTGAGGCTGAGGGTTTGTCCGCGGACGATGCGGGCGACGTCCAGCCATGAGACGAGTCCGATGGCGACGAAGATGAGGAAGAGGTTGCGCCCGAAGAAGGTGGTGAGGAGGATGACGAAGAACATGAAGGGGAAGGCGTTGAGGATTTCGAGCAGGCGCATCATGACGGAGTCGAGTTTGCCGCCGAAAAAGCCTGCGAGTGCGCCGTAGAGTGTGCCGATGACGACGGCGACGAGTGCGCCTGCGATGCCGATGAGCAGGGAAATGCGTCCGCCGGCAGCGGCACGGGTGAGGAGGTCGCGTCCGAGCAGGTCGGTGCCGAAGTAGTGGCGGGTG
Source organism: uncultured Neisseria sp. (assembly GCA_916720585.1). Classification (GTDB taxonomy): domain Bacteria; phylum Pseudomonadota; class Gammaproteobacteria; order Burkholderiales; family Neisseriaceae; genus Neisseria. Next base: position 8,656 of record CAKARM010000046.1, on the reverse strand, counting down.
GCGAAGGAAGGCGGGATTTGCATGTTGTCCCAGTCGGTGTAGTCGTAGGTGTAGGCGCTGATCCAGGGGGCGGCGACAACGAAGAGGGTGATGGCGGCAAGGATGAAGATGCTGCACAGGGCGGCTTTGTTGTTGCTGAAACGCCGCCATGCGTCCTGCCACAGGCTGCGTCCGTGTACTTGTGCCTGTTCGGCTGCGTCTGCTATGGCGCGGGAATTTTTCTTGTTGAATAGCATGGTGTTCTCCGTTTTTTGTTCGGGGGTCGTCTGAAAACGGCAAAACCGGTTTTCAGACGACTTTTTTGCTTTTAATAGCGGATTTTCGGGTCGATCAGGGCGTAGAGGATGTCGAGTATGGCGTTGAAGACGATGGTCAGTACGCCGACGAGGATGGTCAGCCCCAAGATCATGCCGTAGTCGCGGTTGAGCGCGCCGTTGACGAAGAGTTGTCCGATGCCGGGCAGTCCGAAGACGCTTTCGATGACGATGGCGCCGGTGATGATGCCGACGAAGGCAGGAACGAGATAGGAGAGGATGGGCAGCATGGCGGGACGCAGGGCGTGGCGCAGGACGATGCTGTTCATGGACAGCCCTTTGGCGCGGGCGGTGCGGATGTAGGGGCTGTTCAACACTTCTATCATCGCGCCGCGCGTGATGCGGGCGAGGCCTGCGACATAGCCGATGGAGAGGGCAGCGACGGGCAGGATGAGGCTGGTCAGCGCGCCGTCGTTCCAGCCGCCGGCGGGCAGCCATTTGAGGGTGATGGCGAAGATGAAAATCATGATGGGGGCTTTGACGAAGCTGGGGACGACGATGCCGGTCATGGCGGCGGTCATGATGGTGTAGTCCGCCCAGGTGTTGCGCCTGAGTGCGGCGATGGTGCCCATGAGTACGCCTAAGACGGTGGAGACGATGAAGGCGTACACGCCCAGTTCGACGGAGACGGGCAGAGCTTGGGCGAGCAGCTCGTTGACGTTGTAGTCTTTGTATTTGAACGAGGGGCCGAGGTCGCCGTGGGCGAGCTGTTTGAGATAGTTGAAGTATTGCAGGTACATCGGGTCGTTCAGGTGGTATTTGGCCTCGATGTTGGCCAGTACGGCGGGCGGTACGTTTTTGTCGCCGGTGAAGGGGCTGCCGGGTGCGAGCCGCATCATGAAGAATGAGACGGTAATCAGTACCAGCATGGTGGGGATGGCGGAAAGTATGCGGCGGATGATGAATTTCAGCATATCGTACCTGCTCGGGGCTTGGTGGGTCGGAATATGCCTGAATACGGGAAGGTCGCCTGAACGGGGTTCGGACGCTTGGGGTGGTTTTCTCTTCTTTGTAGTCAGGCCCTTGGTTTTTGGGGTGTGCGGGCTTTTGCTTTTATGGTCGTCTGAAACGGGATTTTGGGTTTCAGACGACCTTTGTGCTGATGCTTTTCGTGGGCAAAGCCCACGCTACGGCTTTTATGGTCGTCTGAACACTTTTGATGGGGTTTCGGACGGTTTTTTATAGTGGATTAACTTTAAACCGGTACGGCGTTGCCTCGCCTTGGCTCAAAGAGAACGATTCTCTAAGGTGCTGAAGCACCAAGTGAATCGGTTCCGTACTATCTGTACTGTCTGCGGCTTCGTCGCCTTGTCCTGATTTAAATTTAATCCACTATATTGCGGCAGTCGCGGGTGGCAGCCTGCGTTATGGGTTTGTTTCGGAGGTCGTCTGAAACCGGATTTGGGGTTTCAGACGACCTTTTTGCTGGTGTTTTTCGTGGGCAGAGCCCACGCTACGGCCGTTTTCAGACGACCTTTTGGGTTGGCGCGGATTCGTGGTTAGAACCCGCGCCATGGTCGTTTTCAGACGACCTTTGCCGTCAGCGCGCCAGCGGTTCGGTGCGTTTGATCAGCCATGCTTTTGCCGCGCCTTCGGTCAGCGGCTCGAGGCGGCGGCGGACTTCGGCGTGGTAGCGGTTGACCCAGTCGATTTCGCCGTCGGTCATGAGGGCGGTGTCCATCAGGCGGGTGTCGATGGGGCAGAGGGTCAGGGTTTCGAAGTAGAGGAAGCTGCCGAACTCGGTTTCCTGCGGGTTGGCGACGGCTTGGTTGGCGGCGAGGTTCTCAATGCGGATGCCCCATTTGCCGGGACGGTAGAGTCCGGGTTCGATGGAGGTTACCATGCCTTTTTTCATGGCGTGCTGCGGACCGGGAACGGCGGCGCAGGCGATGACTTGCGGGCCTTCGTGGACGTTGAGGAAGTAGCCTACGCCGTGGCCTGTGCCGTGGCCGTAGTCGCATTGCGCCTGCCACAGGGGTTTGCGGCAGATGGCGTCTATCATCGGTGAGAGGATGTTTTCGGGGAACACGGCTTCGGCAAGCGCAATATGGGCTTTGAGGACGAGGGTGTTGTCGCGTTTTTGTTCGGCACTCGGTGTGCCGACGGGGACGACGCGGGTGATGTCGGTCGTGCCGCCTTTGTATTGCGCGCCGGAGTCGATGAGCAGGAGGCCGTTGCCGCTGATGGTGCTGTGGCTTTCGGGCGTTGCGCTGTAATGCGGCAGGGCGGCGTTGGCGTTGAAGCCCGCGATGGTGTCGAAACTCAACGAAATGAAGCCCGGACGTGCGCTGCGGTAGCGGTGGAGCATGGTGTCCACGTCGATTTCGGTCAGGCTGCCGCCGTTGTCGATGATGTCTTCAAACTCGGCGAAGAAGCCGCACAACGCCGCGCCGTCTTGTTCCATCGCTTCGCGGATGTGGGCGATGTCGGCTTCGGATTTGACGGATTTGAAGAAGGTGGACGGGTTGATGCCTTCGATCAGGCAAACGCTTTCGGGCAGGCGCACGAGCGTGCTGACGGCGGTTTTGTTCGGTTCGATAAGCAGCGTGCCGCTGATTTGCGCGAGTTTGTCGGCAACTTGGGCGTAAGGTTCGACCGTGATGCCGGCGGTTTGCAGCGCGGCGGCGGCTTCGGCGTTCAGACGACCTTGGTCGGTAAACAGGACGGCGTTGTCTTTGCCGATCAGCAGGAAGGACACGAAAACGGGATTGAAAGGCACGTCGCTGCCGCGCAGGTTGGTCAGCCAAGCGATGTCGTCAAGCGAGGAAACCAAGTGGTAATCCGCGCCTTTTTCCGCCATGACGGCGCGCACGCGGGCGAGTTTTTCGGCGGCGGTTTCAGAGACGTAGGCGGGGTCGTGGATGAACACGGTTTCGGCGGGGATGGCGGGACGGCTGGTCCACACTTGGTCAAGCAGGTCGTCGGGGTGTTCGATGCGGATGTTTTTGGTGGTCAGGGATTGCGCCAAAGTGCGTTTGCCGGTGAGCGACACCATATCGGAAGGGATGCCGACGGCGGCGTTTTCGGGCAGGTTTGCCGCGAGCCATTCGTTATACGGCGGAACTTGCCCGCTTTTTTGCAATTCAATGCCGCTGCCCGCAAGCTGTTTGGTGGCTTGTTCCCAATAGCGGCTGTCCACCCACACGCCCGCTTCATCGGCGGTAACGACAAATGTGCCGACCGAGCCGGTAAAGCCTGACAACTCGCGGCGCGCCTGCCAGTGTGCGGGCAGGTATTCGGAAAGATGGGGGTCGGCGGAGGGGATGACGAGTGCGTCCAAACCTTGCGCCTTCATGGCTTCGCGCAATGCGGACAGGTAATTCGATACGGTATTCATGAACGGATTCTCCAATAGGGTTTCGTGGTTTCAGACGACCTTTTTATAGCGGATTAACTTGATGTACAGAGAGGTCGTCTGAAAAACGTGTCTATGTTATCAAATCACTTCTTGGGTGCAAACGACCAATTTTTGATGGTGTAATTTTTCAGCGGGTCGCGGTCGGAGTAGCCTTGGATGTCGGGTTTCACCAGATTGATGCTGACTTGGTGATACAGCGGGATAAAGGCGTCGTCGCGTTGCAGCATCGCCTCGGCGCTGACGTAGCGGCGGGCGCGCTCTTCGGCGGAAATGCCCGCTTCGAGCGTGCTGTTCATCAGCTTGTCGAATTCGGGATTCTTGTAATGGAAGGCGTTGTTCGGATTGTTGGATTTGAAAATATTGAGCATGCCCGCAGGGTCGTTGTAGTCGGAACACCAGCCGGCGAACGCCATGCTGAAGTTGCCTTGCAGGCGCTTGTCCAAAAAGGTTTTCCATTCTTCGTTCATCAGCGTGGGGCGCACAAACGGCACGGTCGCCTTCCAAATGGATTGCAGCGCGGTAATCTGTTTCTTGGAGGCCTCGCTGGTGGTATAGACGATTTGGAATTCGAGCGGTTTCTCTTCGCTGTAACCCGCTTCGCGCAAGAGTTTTTCCGCTTCGGCAATGCGCGCTTCGCGCTTGAGCGGCTTCCACGCAGGCGCAGACTCGCCGCCGCCCTGCATATTCGGCGGGGTAAGCTGGAACGCTTCCTTGTCGCCGCGTCCGGCAACTTTGGTAATGATGGCGCGGTCGGTCAGGAGGTTGAGCGCGCGGCGGACTTTGGGATTTTTAAATTCGGCGGATTCCAAGTTCGGCTCTAAAAACCAAGAACACAGCAAAGTCGCGCGCCGAACCTGCCCGGGAAATTCTTTCTCGGCAATCTTAATCTGATCGGAAGGGATGCCGTGGGTAACGTCCACTTCGTCGGCACGGTAGCGGTCGTATTCTTTGCCGATGGCGAGGAACACCGCCTGCGGGATGGATACTTTTTTGCTGTCGTAATAAGTAGGGTTTTTATCCATGGTGATGTGGCTGTTGACACGCCATTCTTTGAGGATGTATGCGCCGCTGGAAACATAATTGCCCGGCTGCGTCCATTTTTCGCCGAATTTCTCGACCGTGGCGCGGTGGACGGGGTAGGTGAACTGCTGAATCAGCATATCGGGGAAATATGGCACGGGCGCGGTGAGCGTGAATTGCAGCGTTTTCTTGTCCAAAGCCTTGACGCCCAAAGTATCCGGCTTCGCCTTGCCTTGCAGGATTTCCGCCGCACCCTGTATTTTCGCGTCTTCCAAATAGCTGCTGTTAGGCGCGGCGGTTGCGGGATCGGCGAGGCGGCGGAAGCTGTAAACGAAATCTTCGGCGGTAATCGGGTCGCCGTTGCTCCAATTTGCATCGCGCAGGTGGAACGTCCAAACGCGCCCTTCGTCCGACGGCTCCCATTTCAACGCCAAAGCGGGAATGGTTTTGCCTTCGGCATCCGTACTGACCAAGCCGTCCATCATCTGACGGATAATCGCGCCTGCCGCCATATCCGAGCTTTTCTGCGGGTCGAGCGTACTCGGTTCGACCGCGTTGCTGATGACGATTTTATTGTATTCGCTGCGCTTGAATTCGGGCGCGGGCTTGACTTCGCGATGACACGCCGACAGCGCAAGCACTATGGCAAGCGATAAAGCCGATATGGAATAAGGTTTGTTCGGCAGCACGTTTTTTCTCCTCTTCTCGCTGTCTCTCCCTCCATCCTGCGTTTTGCAAAAAATAAAAAACTACATATGACTACATGGTAGGGAAATATTCTGATTTTTTGCGGATCAAAAGATTTATTCTCTATGGGTATTTGAAAAAATCCGCCTGTTTTGGAAATCGGTTTGCAAGATAACACAAAAAAACGCCATAAAAAACATTTTTTGAAATAAAAGTTACAAGTGATTACAAAAATATTGATTTTTTTGCACGCCTCAAATAGTATAAAACCCTGTTTAAACGCAGCCTCAGAAGAATCAAGCAAAAGGAGAAGAAAATGAAGAAGTTATTAATGATTGCGGTTGCCGTCCCGCTTGCCGCCCCCGCATTGGCATCCGATAACGAAGCCAAAATCGGCGGACGGATATTTACTTCTATCGAACACGAACGCAACGGCAAAGGGCAATCCGCTACCGATATATCCGACAACAACAGCCGCATCTGGATTATGGGCAGTGAAAAACTCGACAAAGACCTCAAGCTCATCTACGGCGTCAATTCATTCGTCGCCTTCGACTACAACGGCTGGAGTACGGACGACTCCTACATCGGTCTGCGCGGCGATTTCGGTACCGTCCGCGCCGGCTGGCTCAGTACCCCCATGCACTACCTGACCGGCGAACAAGACGCGTTCAACGGCAACAACCACACCCAAACCATGGGGCGCATGACCCGTTTCGGCGGCCGTGAAATCGCACTGAACTACGAATCCAAAACCTTTGACAACGGCTTCAACTACCGCGTCCAAATCGCGCCCGGTGCCAACAAATACAAAGACAGGAAGCGCAACGGCGACTGGATGGCGGGCGTAGGTTTGCACTACAAACACCCGACCAACGGCTTCAACGCCCACTACGCCCTCGAATACGCCCGCAACGGCTCGCCTGACGATACGAAAGACAGACAGGTTCATTCCATGAAAGTCGGCTACGACAAAGACAATCTCTACCTCGCCGCCGGTATGATGTACGCCCGCAATGTTGCCGACAAATTCCACTGGGAAGACGAAACCAAAACCAATACCAACACCCGCGATTTCCAAGTGACCGCCGGCTACACCATGGGCAACATCACCCCCAAACTCGGCGTCGCCTACGGCCGCTCCGATACCGGCAAGAACTACAAACAGCTCGCGTTCAACACCGAATACAAATTCTCCAAACGCACGACCCTCTCGTTCAACTCCGGCGTAGTCAAAGAAAGCAAAGACCCCAAAACCGGCTGGGCGGCAGGCGTGTCATTGGAACACAGCCTTCAATAACACGGGATTTGAAGCATAAAAGGTCGTCTGAAAACCTGAATATGGGTTTTCAGACGACCTTTGTGTTATCAAATGCTTGTCAGGCGCATTCTTGCAAAAAATGTTTCCGATACTCAAATTCTCATGAAAAAACGTCGTCTGAAACCGATTTTCAGACGACGTTTGCCATTCACGCCCCTAGCGGATTCATTCCGCTTTCTCCAGCAAGGCGAAGCCTTCCACTTTGTTCCTTGCGCGCGCGCCCTGCCAGATTTTCGTCCAGCCCGGCGGCGCGTCGGTATTTTTAGGCTGCTGCACCAGACGGTAGCGGCAGGCAGCGTCGTCGATATGGAGTGTCAAGTCGCTGTATTGCGCCCAAGCGATACGTGCGCGGTGGTCTTCGTTGGCGATGCTGATACATTCGAGGTCGTCTGAAAGCCGTTGTTTCAGTTCGGGAGAGAGGGCGGCTTCCATTTGGAGGACGACGGGCGCGTGGCTTTTGGCGGCGTCGAGCCACGGCAGGAACAGGGTCATCAGCAATGCCCACGCCAGCGTAACGCCTGCCGCCCAGTTGGTCACTGCCTGTCTGCCGCGGATGTTTTTGCGGGTAATCGCCCACAGCCACAGCGGGGTAAACAACAGGGCGACCGCCATCGGTATCGGGTCGATGTCGGGCGTGTAATACGGGCTGAAATAGGCGGCGCGTTCGGCGAGTTTGGCAGGCCAGCCGTAGTTCATGGCGAAGAAGCCCGTCCACAAGAAGATGGCGAACAATCCGAACGCCATAACGCCGAACCAGTTGATAAACGCCGCCGCGCCGCGCCGCAGTCCGTCCAGTTGCGCCGCGCCGAGCAGGGCGAGCGGCGGCAGCAGCCAAACGAGGTTGTCTTGCAGACGTTGCGGGCTGACGGCAAGAATGCTGAGGACGATGAGGAACCACGAGATGCACAATACGCTCCAGTTTTTTTCGCGGATGCGGGGGCGGCTTAACGTCCATGCGGCGAGCGGCCACGCGGGCAGGGTAAACCAGAGCAGGTTTTTCAGGTAATAGAACAGGCTGAAGGTCGTCTGAAAATCACCCAAACCGCCGAATGCGCCGAGCGAGTGGTGTTGCAGCCAGATGGAAAACAGTTCGGGCTGCGTTCTGGAGAAAATGAGCGGATAAACCGTCAGCAGCGGCAGTCCGATGGCGAACGCGCCGACCAGCGTCAGGTAATAGCGTTTGACGCGCCATTTCTCATCGAGCAGCAGGGCGGGTGCTAAAAACATCAGCGCGGCGGTCATCAGATAGCCTGATGAAAGCGACAGCAACGCCCAGCCGAAGCCCAGCAGCAGGGAGGAGGTAATGACGCGGCGTTGCGCCAACGAAAAGCCGCACAATATCATGCCCGATGCGGCAAAGGCGACGGAAGCGGGGTTGAGGAAGTGCGCGACCGAGAGCAGCCCGATGCTGCCGATCAGGATGAGGACGACGCTGCGCCCGTGGTGCCTGCCCAAAAAGTTGAATCCGGCAAAACCGCAAGCGGTCAGCCCGATAATCGTAAAGAAAACGCCCGCAAAACGCGCGGCATCATAAGCGTCCGCCGCCCAAGGCGACAACAGGTGTTTGAACGCCGCCGCCACCCACAAATAGACGGGCTGAATCTGAAAATCCGGCTGCCCCAACACATGGGCGACCAACGGCGTCGCGCCTGCGTCTAAGGCTTCGACGGCGGTAAAGACGGTCGGTTCGGCGGGGTTCCACAAGTCGTGCGAAAACACGCCCGGCCACAGCCAGGCAAATGCCATCAGCAGCAAAAGCCAGGGTTTTTCATGGGTTTTGGCAGGTTGTCGCGGATCGGGCGGGGTGTAAGTGAGCATAGCTTTGAGGATGTTGAACGTATTCTCGTGTAGTTTAGCAAAGATTCGGCGGGAGGTCGTCTGAAAGGAAGGATTTGGGTTTTTATAGTGGATTAACTTTAAATCAGGATAAGGCGACGAAGCCGCAGACAGTACAGA
>CAKARM010000045.1:0-11234 GCA_916720585.1 uncultured Neisseria sp. | reverse complement strand
TATTGGAAACGACTGCCTTGCCGGCGCACTATGCCGACTACGTCCCCGCCAAATAGCGCGTTCACATCCGTTAAGGTTTCAGGATGTTTGGATAAATCTTAGGTGTTCTCTTGAGATGTCGGAATAGGGTGAAAATCTGTTGGAGTTAATTTTGCAAAGACCTCTACTTTATTTATAGGCAACCGCTTATTGATACCGAAGCAGGGATTATTCTATTGCTGCGTGTGTTTCTGCTTGGTCAATTTTTTCGAGTTTGGCGGAAACGCGATTCCATACTTCTTCCAGAGGAATGGCTTTCAGGAGACGTTCGGGATTGTCTGTATTGATGCTGTCGGGGTGGGGGAGGTCGGTATAATCGCCCGCCCATATCACTTCGGCATTGAGTGAATAAGGATGCCATATGCCCAGCCAAGTCGCGCCGAATAGGGCGATTTGCGGTTTGTCGAGCGCGGCGGCGATGTGCATGGGAACGGAATCGACGCCGATAAACAGTTTGGCGCGGTCTATTGCCGCCGCAAGTTCGCGCAAAGTTAGGCAGCCGGACAATACCCATACTTTGCCGTTTTCCGGTATTTTCAGACGACCTAAGATGGCCTCGATCATGTCGTGTTCGATGGGACTGGGGGAGGCGGTCAGGACGACGTTGTGTCCGTGGTTCATCAGAAGCTGGACGAGTGCGGCGTTTTTGCCGTCTTCCCAACATTTGAACAACCAGCGCGCGCCTGGATGCAGTAAGACGTAGTTTTCGCCTTGCCAGCCTTGTTCGCGCAATTTTTGTTCCATACTGTTGCGGACATCTAGGGAGATGCTCATACGGACTTTTGCGTGGGACAGCTCTTCCGGACGGATAAGCGGAGGCAGTATGCCCAGATGGGTTTCAACGATATGTTTGGTTGTGCCCATATCGGGGTTGAGAAAGTCGTGACACCAGCGCCAGGCGGCATTGTCGCGTTTGATGCAGTTGAAGCCGACGCTGCATTTTGAACAGAGTTTGGCAATGATGGCGGCACGCCATTGGTCGGAAAGGTTGAATGCCCAATCGTATTGACGGGCTTTTAACTGACGGAAAAGGTCTTTTTCGTGTTTGAACTGCATCCGCACGCCTTGTTTCTTCCATTGCCGGTCAATGGTGAAAATCCTGGCGATTTGCGGATTGTCGCGGATGATGTCGGCGGTTTCCTGATAAACCAGCATATCGACTTCGCACTCGGGAAAATGTTGTTTGATCGCATCGACGACCGGCGTACTGAGCAATACGTCACCATGATGGCGTAGTTTGATGACGAGGATACGGTTGGGTTGTGCAAGTGACATACGGTACTTTCAGACGACCTGGTTCAAGAATGGCTCTCAATTTTAAAACGGAACGCAAGGTTTGGAAAACTGTTTCTGTATAAACGGTTTTTAGAGCAAATGAACGCTGCCGGTTTTCTTTGATTTTCTTAAAAAAATATTGATTTAGGATGGCCGGTGTATGCAAAATCTTTTGACACTGCGGAAGATTGTTCCATTCTGAAAACGCCTACGGGCTGACCGGCTTTCCGACAGGGTTGTGGCTGGAATGGGGCCGATTCACTATAATAGCCCAAGCTGCAGGCAGGATTTGTGTTTCAAGAAGCTCTTGCAGATTGGGAAGCAAATCCTAGTCCGGGTACGTTTTCAGACGACCTTTCCTTTATCCACCGCCTTACACATCCGCCATGACACCAAATGCCCCGCTCCAACACATCACCCTTATCGGCGTCGGACTGATAGGCGGCTCTTTCGTTCTGGATCTCAAACGATTGGGATGGGTGCAAACCGTGACCGGTATTGATCTCGACCGCGACAATCTCGACCGTGCGCTTGAGCGTCGGGTGATTGATAAAGCGTTTACGGAAATCAACGCCGAAAGCATCGGTCATGCCGATTTGGTGTTGATTGCCACGCCTGTTTCCACTTTGCCGACCATCTGCCAAGCCATTGCGCCGCTGCTTGCGCCGGAGGCTTATGTGTCTGATGTGGGCAGCACCAAGCGGACTGCCATCGCCGCTTTCCGCCAATATCTGCCCGAGCGGATTTCACACTGTATCGCCGCGCACCCCATTGCAGGCTCCGACCGCAGCGGCGCATTGGCGGCGCAATTCGGGTTGTATCAAGATAAAAAACTGATTATCACCACACACGGACAAGAGCGCCCCGAAGGTATCGCTTTGATAAAAAGCCTGTGGCAGGCGGTCGGCGCACAGACGTTTGAAATGAGTGCGGAAGAACACGATGCCGTGTTCGCCGCCGTTTCTCATATGCCGCATTTGACGGCTTTTGCCTATGTCCACCAAATCGCCGACCATCCGGACGGACAGGAATATTTGAAATTTGCCGCCAGCGGTTTCCGAGACTTTACCCGCATCGCCTCCAGCCATCCTGCCATTTGGACGGACATCTGCCTGGACAATAAAAACAGCCTGATCAAGCTGATTGCCGGACTGCACGATCAACTTTCCAAGTTGGAACGTATCCTCGAACAAGAAAACCGCGACGCGCTATACCGTTATTTTGAAGAAGCCAAGCAAACGCGCGACGAATGGTTGGGCAGCCAATAGCAGATTGATATCCAGCCTCGCCTTGCAACTGCCTATCCAAAAAAGCAAAAAGGTCGTCTGAAAACCTATTTTCAGACGACCTTTTGTTGATTTCAGGCAGGGTTTACCAGTAGCCCAGCACTTTCCACCAGATAATGCCGATGGTGCCGAAAATCAGGATTTCGACCACGCTCATAATGAAGCCGGCTTTCCACCATTCGGTCATGCTGACATAGTTCGAACCGTAGATGACGGGGGACGAACCTGAGGCGTAGTGGGTCAGCGACATCATGATGCCAGTGGCGGATGCCATAATCAGGGCGAACAGCATCGGCGGTGCGCCCAAGGCGAGGCCTGCGCCGTAGAACGCGCCGAACATGGCGGTAACGTGTGCCGTGCCGCTGGCGAAAACGTAGTGGGCGTAGAGGTAGGCGAGTACCAACAGGGCGCAGCCGGCTTCCCAGCCCAAACCGAGATGGGAGATGCCGCCCTGCATGGATTCGGACAGCCATGCAATCAGTCCCAATTTGTTGAGGAAGTTCGCCATCATCACCAATGCGGCAAACCAGACGATGGTGTCCCACGCGCCTTTTTCTTTCAGCGCGTCGTCCCAAGTCAGTACGCCGGTGAGCAGACACAGCGAGAGACCGAGGAAGGTGGTGGCGGTGGCATCGACTTTCACGCCGAACAGCATTTCGGGAACGCCCGCCCACAGAAGCAGCAGAATCACGAAAATGCCGAGCATGATTTTTTCGTCGCGCTTCATCGCGCCCATTTCTTTCAGTTTTTCTTTGGCAAGGGCGGTCGCGTTAGGCGTTTGTTTGATTTCGGGCGGATACAGGAAATACAGCACCAGCGGCATCAGGAACATAGCAATCAGGCCGGGGACGACCATGGCGGCGAACCATGTGCCCCAAGAGAGGTGGATTTGCGAATCGGTGGCTTTGGCGACCAATTCGACGACCAACGGGTTGGGCGCGGTCGCGGTAATGAAGATGCAGCAGGTGATGATGTTGGCGTGGTAGTTGACCAGCGCGAGGTATTTACCGATTTTGCCTTCCGTGCCTTTTTCGGGGTCGGAATCGAAACTCAGGGCGATGGAACGCATAATCGGATGCACGATGGCGCCGCCGCGCGCGGTGTTGCTCGGCGTTACCGGACCGATGACCAAGTCCGCCAGTGCTAAGCTGTAACCTACGCCTAGCGTGCGTTTGCCGAAAAGGGAAATCAGCAGGTAGCCGATACGCATCCCCAAGCCGGTTTTCAACAAACCGCGCGAGATGATGATGGCGATACCGATCATCCAGATTAACGAGTTGTTAAGGCTGCTCAGAGCGTCTTTGGTCGCGTCGGCGGCTTTTTCGTTGGTCACGCCGGTCAGCGCGACCAAGGTAATGCCCAAAATCGCCATTGCGCCGATGGGCATGGCTTTGCCGATGATGCCGGCGATGATGCCGACGAACAACGCCAAAAGGTGCCATGCGTCGGGCGATACGCCCTGCGGCACGGGTATGACGAACCAGATAATCAGCGTCAGCGCGAGCGCAACCGCAGCAGGAATTGGCTTGAAGCCCATGTTGAGTCTCCTAGTTTAAGGTATCGGGGAAATCGGATTTCAGACGACGTGTGCCTGATTTTGGTAGGAACAGGTCGTCTGAAACGTATTTGGCAGCAGTTGTTGTTTATGTTTTTCTTTTGGTGGTTTGGGTAATGCGTATTTTTTGTTGCCATCTTTTCAGACGACGTTTTCTTAAGGTTATTGGGTTTTGCCCTCTCCCTAACCCTCTCCCACGGGGAGAGGGAATAATGGCGCTGAAACCGACCATTATCGGATTTTCTGTAATCTGTCCCCTCTCCCCGTGGGAGAGGGCTAGGGAGAGGGTAAAACCTCAGATTTAGCAGGTTCAGTTGTGAAATCCAACAAATACTTAAACCCTAATTCATCATGTTGGTTCATACAGGTATTTTTCAGACGACCTCCCATAATAGAAAAGGTCGTCTGAAATCCCGTATCGGATTAATCCTGATCCGCCGGCAGTCCGTACTCTTCGGGGAAGGTACGCAGCGAGCTTTGCAACACGGTAACCGCGCCGTCGATCAGGCCGCAGCGGCCGCTTCGGGGCAGCAGTTGGCACAGGCTTTGCAGGGCGCGGAGGTCGTCTGAAGTGCCGATGCCGGTATCCACGCGGTTGAGCAGGCGTGAAAGTTGGAACGTGCCGCCTTTGCACGGCGGGCATTGTCCGCATGAGTTGGAGGCAAAAAATTCCACATACTCAGCCACTTTACGCACGACGCTGGTGCCTTCGGAAATCACAATCATCGCGCCCGTGCCGAGGCTGGATTTGCGTTCGCGCACGGACACGAAGTCCAAAGGCACATCCAAATCTTTCGCGGTCAGAAGCGTGTTTGACGGGCCGCCGGTGAAGACGGCTTTAAACGTGCGCCCTTCGAGCATACCGCCGCCGTGGTCGAAAATCAGCGATTGCAAGGTCGTACCCATCGGCAGTTCGTATAGGCCCGGATTCAATACGTCGCCGGAAAGCGAGTAGAGTTTCGTGCCTGCGGCATCGCCCAAACCCAGCGATTTGTACCATTCCGCGCCTTTGGCAAGGATTTGCGGGATGTTGGCGAAGGTTTCGGTGTTGTTGATAAGGGTCGGTTCGCCCTCTACGCCGCTTTCGGCAGGGAACGGCGGCTTGCGGCGCGGGAACGGAAAACCGCCTTCCAACCATGAAATCACGGCGGTTTCTTCGCCGCCGATGTAGCGGCCTGAAGTTTCGACCAATTTCAGGTCTAAAGGTTTGCCCAGATAGTTTTCGATGCGGATGAACAAATCGCTTTTTTTCCATTGCTCGATGGCGGGTACGATGGAGGCAATGGATTCGGTCTGGTGCGGGTTGACATACATAATCGCTTTGTTGGCGCGGCAGGCGACGGCGGCAATCAGTACGCCTTCAATGACTTGGTGCGGCGTTTTCGCCAGCAATACGCGGTCTTTGAACGTACCCGGTTCGTCTTCGTTGGCGTTACAGACGACGTATTTGTCGCCGTGTTTGCTTTGGGCGGCAACGGCCGCCTCCCATTTGCGCCAGGTCGGGAAACCTGCGCCGCCCATGCCGCAGAGGTTGGCGTCTTGCAGCTTGGAAACGATGCTTTGAGGATCGGCAAGCGCTGCCAGCAGGCCTTCGCCGCCGCCGACTTTGCGCCACGCGGCCAAATCCGCGCCGACTTGGCGGGACGGGTGCAGTAAGTTTTGATTGGCTTGGTTCATGATTGTTGCTCCTGCAAACCGGCGTGTTCGCGCAAATCGAATTTGCCGTAGTCGGGATATAAAACGGGGGCTTTGATGTCGCTGGTCAGTCCGGCGCGGGTCATTTCGCGTTGCAGATCGTGGACGTGTCCGACACCGCCGCGCACTTTCTTCAGCGGCAGGCCGCAACCGGCGGCGGCTTTACCCGCGCGGCGGCCGAAGCTGATGATGTCCAAAAGCGCGTTGCCCATCAGGCGGTTGCGGCCGTGGATGCCGCCGGTTACTTCGCCGGCGCAATAGAGACCTTCGACGCAGGTCGCGCCGTCGCCGTTGATTTCGACGCCGCCGTTTTGGTAGTGCAGGGTCGGATGAATCATTACGGGTTCGACGGCGGGGTCGATGCCGCATTTGTGGGCAACGTGGCCGAGCGTAACCAAACGGTTCAACACATCAGGATCGTTTTCAATCAGGCGCGGCGTATCGAGGAACACGCCGACTTGTCCGTCGCGTACCACGCCGCGGCCTTCGCGGCACTCGCGCAAGATGGCGGCGGCAACGACGTCGCGCGGTTGCAATTCGTCAACGAAACGTTCGCCCAAACCGTTGACCAGTTTGGTGCCTGCGGAGCGCACGGCTTCGGAAATTAGCGCGCCCGCCAAGTGCGGCGGATGGGCGACGCCGGTCGGATGGTATTGGAAGGAATCAATGTCGCGCAGTTTCGCGCCGATGCGGTATGCCATCACCAAACCGTCGGCGGTTGCGCCGTAGTGGTTGGAAGTGGCGAAACCCTGCAAATGCAGCCGTCCGCTGCCGCCGGTTGCCAATACCACGGCTTTGGCGTGAACCAATACCAAAGAGCGTTTTTCCAAATCGTACAAAATCGCGCCGACGCAGCGGCCGTGTTCGTCCGACAATAATTCGATGGCGGGGTGGCGGTTGAGCTGGGTAATGTTTTCGTCGAGTTCGACCGCCTCGCGCAGTACGCGCATCATTTCAAGGCCGGTAAAGTCGCGGTAGCTCAGGATGCGCGGCACAGTCGTACCGCCCGCACGTTTGCGGCTCAACATGCCGTTGCTGTCCGCGCCTTTGGCAAGGTCGAAAGTCATGCCCAAGCCGATCAGCCAGCGGATGGCGGACGGCGCGTCGGTAACCATTTGCGCCACCAATTCTTTTTTACCTGCGTTGTGGCCGCCTTTGATGGTGTCGTCAAAGTGTTGCTGCAAGCTGTCTTCCGCGCCGACCGCCGCCTGAATGCCGCCTTCTGCCATCACGGTATTGCTGTCGCCGATACGCAGCTTGTTCGCCATAATCACGCGCGCGCCGGCTTCAGTCGCAGACAATGCCGCCGCCGCACCTGCACCGCCGCCGCCGATTACCAAGACGTCGGTGTTCAAATGTTCCGCGCCCGACAAATCATAGTCGTCAATCAGGGGATGGCTGATCAGCAGTTTCGCCAAATCAGGATGGCAGTAATCGCCCGTGTTCGGTCCGATGGGCAGTTTGACGCGCGCATTAGCCTGATAGTCGGGGTGGAACTGACTCAATAATTCGTTTTTTTCCGGCAGGTCGCCGCGCAGTTCCAATGAGGAAGCGCGTAGGTTGGCAAGGGCGGTTTCGTAGTCTATGCCTTGGATTTCGTTCGCCATCACATTGCCTCCTCTTCAAATTCGACTTTCATTTTGCCGCTGTCGATTTCGCGCAGGCGGCGCATCAAATCCACCGGACGCAGCGTGCGCGCCGCTTTCATGCGGCGGGCGAACAGGCCTAAGTGGTTCGGACGGATGTGTTCGGGGCAGGAAAGGGTGCAGAGGTTACACATCACGCATTGGTCAAAGGTCAACGCAGCCGCGCCGAAATCGCCCGATACCACTTGCGCCACGCCGTTTTCCACTTCCAAACCTTTCGGGCAGGCGCGGTTGCAGCCGCCGCAATGACGGCAGTGTTGCGCTTCGGGGAAGGCTTTGGCGGTGTCGTCCAGCCAGTTCCAGCCGTCGCCGACCTCGCTCACGTCGTAATATTGGATATGCTCGGGGATAAAGTAGTCCAAGAAGCTGACCTGCATCCCTTCTTCGACTTTGGTTTCACACGCCAACGCAGTCGTTACCTCGCGCTCGCCTTCCTTGCGGATCATGCAGCGGCACGAACCGCACACGCCTTGCCCCATACAGCCGACGTTGGCGGTAATTGCGCTGCCCGAACGGGCATAGGCCTGAATGATTGACGAGTCGGCAGAGGCTTTGACCTCGTGGCCGTCTATGGTCAGGGTTAACAAGTTTTCACTCATGGTAGTGTCCTGTGGAATGGGATAGGGGAAATCGGATGTGTGTATTTTTATTACAAATTTTTAAAATGTAGATATTTTTCAGGAAACGTCTTATAAATCAACGTCTGACTGTCTTTTATTAGTGTATCAGAATTTGGGTTTTTTGATGATGGCAGAGTCGTAAAGGCAGGGTGGGGGCGGATTGTGAACAAAAAATAGCGGTTTTCAGACGACCTTTGTGCCATCTTGTTATTTTGTAAGATAAAATAAACTTACGATAAAGGAATAACTGATAAAAACTGTTTTGAAATACGAGTAAATATCATTATTAAGTATTTGATATAAAAGCATATATCTATGTATTTATTGGATAAATTTGCGAAGTGTAAGCAAATGCAAATGGTGTTATAAAATTTCATAAAAACGGCTAAGTTTGACTTCCATCAAAAATCATCGTGGGTAGAATGACACGGCTTTTACATTTGTGTATGGTTGAAAAAAGAAAGACAGGTCGTCTGAAAAGCAATTGTTTCTTTTTAAATTCATGTTATTAGTAAGGTTCATTGCGGCGGTGAATCCAGCCTTTTCAGACGACCCTTTGGAATTTGAGTGGACAGATTAATTGTAGTTTTATTTCTACCGGTAAATATTGCCGACAATACCCGTTATCATCATCCGAGTGAAATGATAGGTTATTAAGTTTTATGAAAATCAATAAATTATAAAAATCATATTGTCGCCTCATATCGATTGACAGCACTATTACACCGATTAAGGTCGTCTGAAAAACGGCCTCTATAAAAAAGCTAACAAACCCTCCCTACCATATGAAAAGGAACACAATCATGACCGTCATCAAGCAAGAAGACTTTATCCAAAGTATCTGCGATGCCTTCCAATTCATCAGCTATTACCATCCGAAAGACTACATCGACGCGCTCTATAAGGCGTGGCAGAAGGAAGAAAATCCCGCCGCCAAAGATGCGATGACGCAGATTTTGGTCAACAGCCGCATGTGTGCCGAAAACAACCGCCCCATCTGTCAAGACACCGGTATTGCGACCGTCTTCCTCAAAGTCGGTATGAACGTCCAATGGGATGCGGACATGAGCGTGGAAGAGATGGTTAACGAAGGCGTACGCCGCGCCTACACTTGGGAAGGCAACACCCTGCGTGCTTCCGTCCTCGCCGATCCGGCCGGCAAACGCCAAAACACCAAAGACAACACCCCCGCCGTCATCCACATGAGCATCGTACCGGGCGACAAAGTCGAAGTAACCTGCGCGGCAAAAGGCGGCGGCTCTGAAAACAAATCCAAACTCGCCATGCTCAATCCTTCCGACAACATCGTCGATTGGGTATTGAAAACCATCCCGACCATGGGCGCGGGCTGGTGTCCTCCCGGCATTTTGGGCATCGGTATCGGCGGTACGCCCGAAAAAGCCGTGCTGATGGCAAAAGAATCCCTGATGAGCCACATCGACATTCAAGAGTTGCAGGAAAAAGCCGCGTCCGGCGCAGAATTGTCCACCACAGAAGCACTGCGCCTCGAACTCTTTGAAAAAGTCAACGCGCTGGGCATCGGCGCACAAGGTTTGGGCGGGCTGACCACCGTATTGGACGTCAAAATCCTCGATTACCCGACCCATGCCGCATCCAAACCGATTGCCATGATTCCGAACTGCGCCGCCACCCGCCACGTCGAATTCGAATTGGACGGCTCCGGTCCGGTCGAACTGACCCCGCCGCGCGTTGAAGACTGGCCCGATTTGACTTACAGCCCCGACAACGGCAAACGCATCGATGTCGATAAACTGACCAAAGAAGAAGTTGCCAGCTGGAAAACCGGCGACGTATTGCTGCTGAACGGTAAAATCCTCACCGGCCGCGATGCCGCGCATAAACGCCTCGTCGATATGCTCGACAAAGGCGAAGAGTTGCCCGTCGATTTCACCAACCGCCTGATTTACTACGTCGGCCCCGTCGATCCGGTCGGCGACGAAGTAGTCGGTCCGGCAGGCCCGACCACCGCCACCCGCATGGACAAATTCACCCGCCAAATGCTCGAACAAACCGGCCTCTTGGGCATGATCGGCAAATCCGAGCGCGGTGCAGCCACCTGCGAAGCCATCGCCGACAACAAAGCCGTGTATCTCATGGCAGTCGGCGGTGCGGCATACCTCGTGGCAAAAGCCATCAAATCCTCCAAAGTCTTGGCGTTCCCCGAATTGGGCATGGAAGCAGTTTACGAGTTTGAAGTCAAAGACATGCCTGTAACCGTCGCCGTGGACAGCAAAGGCGAATCCATCCACGCCACCGCCCCGCGCAAATGGCAGGCAAAAATCGGCATCATCCCCGTCGAGTCTTAATACCTTGATGCCGGGTTGAAAAAGGTCGTCTGAAAACTTGAAACAGGGTTTGAACTGCACCCCAAAAGTTGGACATCCCCTCCAACTCACAAGGTGCAGTTTTTTTATGAGCAAATATACATTACACTTCAAATACCAAGCCGTACTCCACTACCTGCACATACGCAGCCAACAGCGTACCGCAGATCATTACGGCATCTCCCGAACCCACCTGAGACGATGGATACGCGCCTATCAAGAAGGCGGCATCGGCGCACTCGAACATCCCCAATCCAAAACCATGACCGACCACCGCAAAAACCCCTTCATCGCAGATAAACCCGACCAAGAAAAAACACAGGCAGAGCTTATCGAAGAGTTGTGCTATATGCGCGCAGAGGTCGCCTACCTAAAGGAGTTAAAAGCCCTCAGCCAAAAGCAGACCGCAAAGGACAAAGCCAAACCGTCCAAACACTGAGGGCGCAACATCCGCTCAAATACCTGCTGCACATCGCAAACCTGCCCAAAAGCAGCTTTTACTACCACCACCAAGACCGGCCCGATCCCGACGAAGCCGACAAAGCCCTCCTTGTCGAAACCTACCGGCGGCATAAAGGACGCTACGGGCAAAGGCGCATTGCCGCAGCATTGGGTTGGAACCACAAAAAAGTGGCGCGGTTGATGAAGCAGTTGGAACTGAAAGCCCTCATACGGGCGAAAAAAGCCTACCGCCATCCCGCCATGGGCGAAATATCGGAACACCTCCTCAAACGTCGGTTCACAGCCAAAAAGCCCAACGAAAAATGGCTGAC
>CAKARM010000044.1:0-11256 GCA_916720585.1 uncultured Neisseria sp. | reverse complement strand
CCTGCTGTTCGGCACGCTGCGCTTGGGTTTTCTGTTGAAAAACAACCCGTTTTTGGAAAAAGAAGCCGCCGCTGCGCTGCAATACGTCGGCTATACGTCGCCGCTGAACATGAGCGGCAACCCCGCTATGAGCGTGCCGCTTTACCGGCATAACGGATTGCCCGTCGGCACTCAGTTCGCCGCCGCACACGGGCGCGAAGACACGCTGCTCCGCCTTGCCGCGCAATTGGAACAGATACAGCCGTGGGCGGAAATACCGCAGGTGGTTTAGGGTTTGCATTGGATAAAAAGCGGTCTGTTTGCCCGAAGAAAAGATTGAGATAAGGTCGTCTGAAAACATAAAAGCGTTTTCAGACGACCTTTTGCCGATATAAAAGGGTAGGGCGCAAAGAACGCCGGAATCCGACTGTCTTTAAAGAATCTGAATTGTTGCTTTGCCAAGAAACCTTTAGAATGACGTTTTTCTGATTTTCGATATTTTTTCAGACGACCTTCGATGTCCCGATTAGGCGGAGGGTCGTCTGAAACGCTTTGTTCTGGTTGTTTCGGGGCGGATTTTTCCGTCTGCCCCCATACGGATGTTTTTCATGATTAGTCTTTCCAAACTTCTCGACCGCCCGATTTCTTTGGACGGTCGGAAATTCGATGTGTCACTGTTGTGGATGGTCGTTTTGATGACTGTCTTCAGTCTGGTGATGATTTATTCTGCGTCGATTGCCTATGCCGCGTCCGAAGGCGGCAATCAGTTTTCTTTTGTCAGCAAGCAGGCGATGTTTGTCGGCGCGAGCGTATTGGGCTGCCTCGGGCTGTCGCTGTTGAGCATGAGTTTTTGGCGGAAAATCATTCCGTTTTATTTTGCTTTTTCCGCGATTTTGCTGGTGGTCGTGTTGTTTGTCGGCCGTGAAATCAACGGGGCGACGCGTTGGATACATATCGGGCCGCTCAATCTTCAGCCGACCGAGTTGTTCAAGCTGGCGACGGTTTTGTATTTGTCCAGCCTGTTCACGCGGCGTGAGGAAGTTTTGCGCAGTATGGACTCTTTGGGTTTGAAACCGCTGTTTGTCGGTTTGTTCAATGCTTTTATGTGCCCGTTCAGCAAGGAAGCGCGTCAGAAAACTTGGCAGAAGCTGAAGAAGTTTAAAAACATCCTGCTGCCTATCGTGATGATTGCGCTGGGTTTGGTTTTTGTCATGGCGCAACCTGACTTCGGCTCGTTTGTCGTGATTGTGTCGATTACGATGGGTATGCTGTTTTTGGCGGGTTTCCCGTGGAAATATTTTGCCGTCTTGGTACTGAGCGTGCTGGGGGGGATGGGCGTGATGATTTTGGCGGCGCCCTACCGTATGGCGCGCGTGTCGGCATTCTTGGACCCTTGGGGCGACCCTTTGGGCAAAGGTTATCAGTTGACGCATTCGTTGATGGCGATTGCGCGCGGCGAATGGTTCGGTCAGGGTTTGGGCGCGAGTTTGGAAAAACGCTTCTACCTGCCCGAGGCGCATACCGACTTTATCTTTGCCGTCATCGGCGAGGAATTCGGGTTTGTGGGGATGTGTATTTTGGTGTTCTGCTACGGCTGGCTGGTGATGCGCGCGTTCTCCATCGGCAAGCAGGCGCGTGATTCCGGACTGACGTTCAGCGCGTATGTTGCCAACGGCATCGGTATTTGGATAGGGATTCAGAGTTTCTTTAATATCGGCGTCAACATCGGTATCCTGCCCACCAAAGGCCTGACTTTGCCGTTGATGTCTTATGGCGGTTCGGCGGTTGCCGTTATGCTGGTGTGCGTTACCTTATTGTTGCGCGTCGATTATGAAAACCGCAAAAAAATGCGCGGTTACCAAGTGGAGTAAATCATGGGCGGTAAAACTTTCATGCTGATGGCAGGCGGTACCGGCGGCCATATTTTCCCCGCACTGGCGGTGGCGGACTCATTGCGCGCGCGCGGCCATCATGTGATTTGGCTGGGCAGCGAAGGCTCGATGGAAGAACGCATCGTGCCGCAATACGACATCCTGCTCGAAACGCTGGCGATTAAAGGCGTGCGCGGCAACGGCATCAAACGCAAGCTGATGCTGCCGTTTACTTTGTATAAAACCGTTCGCGAAGCGCAGCGGATTATCCGCAAACACCGCGTCGAATGCGTCATCGGTTTCGGCGGCTTCGTTACCTTTCCCGGCGGTTTGGCAGCGAAGCTGTTGGGCGTGCCGATTGTGATTCACGAACAAAACGCCGTGGCTGGTTTGTCCAACCGCCAACTGTCGCGCTGGGCGAAGCGGGTGTTGTACGCCTTTCCGAAAGCGTTCAGTCACGAAGGCGGTTTGGTCGGCAACCCCGTCCGTGCCGATATTGCCAACCTGCCCGCGCCTGCCGAGCGTTTCCAAGGGCGTGAAGGTCGTCTGAAAATATTGGTGGTCGGCGGCAGTTTGGGCGCAGACGTTTTGAACAAAACCGTACCGCAGGCATTGGCTTTGCTGCCCGACGATGCGCGCCCGCAGATGTATCACCAATCGGGTCGGGGCAAGCTGGGCAGCTTGCAGGCGGATTACGACGCGCTGGGCGTGAAAGCCGAATGCGTGGAATTTATTACCGACATGGTGTCCGCCTACCGCGATGCCGATTTGGTGATTTGTCGTGCCGGCGCGCTGACGATTGCAGAGTTGACGGCGGCGGGGCTGGGCGCGTTGCTGGTGCCGTATCCTTATGCCGTCGATGACCATCAAACCGCCAATGCGCGTTTTATGGTGCAGGCGGAGGCGGGGCTGCTGTTGCCGCAAGCCCAGTTGACAGCGGAAAAGCTCGCCGAAATCCTCGGCGGCTTAAACCGCGAAAAATGCCTCAAATGGGCGGAAAACGCCCGCACATTGGCACTGCCGCACAGCGCGGACGATGTGGCAGAAGCCGCCATTGCGTGTACGGCATGATGACATGATGTGATGAACGAAACAGAGGTCGTCTGAAAACCAAGAAACGGGTTTCAAACGACCTTTTTGCAACTTGGCAGCCGTATTGTGCGGGAGTATGATGTAAATAGGAATTTCTCTCAATGGAGGCTGCCATGTCTGCAAAAATCTCTCCCGAAACCGTTTCCGTCTTGTCCAGTACCATGCTGATTCCCCTGTGGGCGAAGGCCGTAGAGCAGGGTAGGGCGCAGCCGCTTTTGCGCGATGACGAAGCCGTGCGGATGTTGGACAAGATAGACTACGACTTCAGCAAGTTTGCCAAAGTCAAAGCATCGCAGGTCGGCTGTTGCGGGCGGGCGAAGCTGTTGGACGATATGACCCGGCATTTTATCGCCGAACATCCCGATGCCGTCGTCGTGCAAATCGGCGCGGGGCTGGATGCGCGTTACGAACGCTTGGGTAAGCCGCGCATTACCGCCTGGTATGATTTGGATTTGCCGGAAGTGATTGAAGTGCGGCGTATGCTGCTGCCCGAGTCGGACAATCATTATCTGGGCGCGTCCATGTTCGACGAAGCGTGGATGAACACCGTTGCCGCGCACGGCAAACCCGTGTTGCTCGTGATCGAAGGTGTGTTGATGTATTTCGAAGAAACGCAGGTGCAGGACTTTTTCAAACAGGTTGCACGCCGCCTGCCGCACACCCAACTTGCCTTCGATACCATTCCCAAAGCCTACATCGGACAAAGCAAACGCCACGACGCGCTCGGTAAAATGGACAAACCGCCCGAGTTCTGCTGGGCGATAAGCGGAACGGACGACATCCGACGGCTGATGCCGGGCGTGGAAATCATCGAAGAAGCGGGCTTGAGCAGCGTCTGCAAACCGCGTTATCCGTGGCTCTTGCGCCTTTTGTATGCGACCGCGTGGGGACGGCGCAAATTGGATATGCGCTTGATGAGGATACAAGTGCCGTCAAGTTGATAAACGAGAGGTCGTCTGAAAACGGTTTTCAGACGACCTTCAGGTTTTGATGGTAAATTTATATTGTCATTCCTGCATAGGCGGGAGTGACGAAGCGAACTTGCATAACCTCATAATCATATAGAAAATTTCGATTTTGAATTTCCAACTTCCCGAGAAACCATCATGGAACCCCAGGAACTCGACACCCTAGACCTCAACGAAGCCCTTGCCGAAATCCTGCAAGCCCACGGCTATGCCTGCCAAATGCAGGGCGAAAAAATCCTGCCCAATTTCGCCGTACCCGTACAACTTGAAACTTGGGCGTTTCCGCGCGAACACGCCAACGGCGCAGTGGTAAGCCGTTTCGATGTCGGCATTACCCTGCCCGACGGGCGCGAACTCTACGAATGCTGCGGCGACATCGGCGAAAATCTGGAAGAAGCCCTTTCACGCAACCTGCAAAGCTTCTGCACCAACAGCCTGCACGTTTTACTGGATACATTCAATCCCAACGAAAACCATTGCCCGCACGAAATCTGGACGGCACGCAATGGAAACCGTTTCCAAGCGATTTTGGGGGACTGGGTAACGAAAAATTTGGTCGAAGACACTGACGGCGGTGATATGGAAACAATCGGCAACATCATCCCCGAAGCACTGGAAAGCACGCTGCAAACCATCATCTGCCATCAAAACCTCAAAGCACAATATCATTTAATCCGCTTTTTCTACGCCCAATCCGACAATGTTACGATGAACGTGGAATTTATGGTTGACAACCAAGAAGATGCCGCTGAAGAAGAAAAACAGCTTGCTGGTCTCCCTTGGTTGCGCAGGGAAGCCTATTACAGCGTACGCCGTTGCATCATGCTCAAGCCCTTGGATTCGGTATAAGGCTATTGAAACCGTCAAAATCAACCCGTCTGCAAGATTTTAGGTCGTCTGAAAACGGTTTTCAGACGACCTTATGTTTTGTTTTTGCTGGTATTTTGGTAGCTGAAGTCGAGTTTAAAAATGGGTAATTTGCCGCTGAACGAAACCTCTTTTTTACCCATATTGCCACCAATGTGAAATCCTGTATGCCGAAACATCTTTAATTTACAAGAAAACTATGGCGCAGAAGCGGATAGCCCTTTAAAATAACGCCTTTACGCATCGAAAATCCACCGGAACGCAACATCATGATGAAAAATCGAGTCACCAACATCCATTTTGTCGGTATCGGCGGCGTCGGCATGAGCGGTATCGCCGAAGTCTTGCACAATTTGGGCTTTAAAGTTTCCGGTTCGGATCAGGCGCGAAATGCGGTTACCGAGCATTTGAGCAGCTTGGGTATTCAAGTTTATCCCGGTCATACCGCCGAACATGTCAACGGCGCGGATGTCGTCGTTACCTCTACCGCCGTCAAAAAAGACAATCCCGAAGTCGTCGCTGCGCTGGAGCAGCAAATCCCCGTCATTCCGCGCGCCCTGATGCTGGCGGAACTGATGCGCTTCCGTGACGGCATCGCCATTGCCGGTACGCACGGCAAAACCACGACCACCAGTCTGACTGCGTCCATCCTCGGCGCGGCAGGGCTCGACCCCACTTTCGTTATCGGTGGCAAACTCAATGCCGCAGGTACCAACGCCCGTTTGGGTAAAGGCGAATACATCGTCGCCGAAGCCGACGAGTCCGATGCGTCCTTCCTGCATCTGACTCCGATTATGTCCGTCGTCACCAATATCGACGAAGACCACATGGATACCTATGGACACAGCGTCGAAAAACTGCATCAGGCGTTTGTCGATTTTATCCACCGTATGCCGTTCTACGGCAAAGCGTTTTTGTGTATCGACAGCGAACACGTCCGCGCGATTCTGCCCAAAGTGAGCAAGCCTTACGCGACTTACGGCTTGGACGATGCCGCCGATATTTACGCGACCGACATCGAAAGCGTCGGCGCGCAAATGAAGTTTACCGTTCATGTTCAAATGAAAGGACATGAGCAGGCGCCGTTTGAAGTCGTGTTGAACATGCCCGGTAGACACAACGTCCTCAATGCTTTGGCAGCCATCGGCGTGGCGCTGGAAGTCGGCGCATCCGTCGAAGCGATTCAGCGCGGCTTGCTCGGTTTCGAAGGCGTCGGTCGCCGCTTCCAAAAATACGGCGACATCAAGCTGCCCAACGGCGGAACCGCGCTGTTGGTGGACGACTACGGACACCATCCCGTCGAAATGGCGGCGACCCTCTCCGCCGCACGCGGCGCCTATCCGGAAAAACGTTTGGTGCTCGCCTTCCAGCCGCACCGCTATACCCGCACGCGCGATTTGTTCGAAGACTTCACCAAAGTCCTCAATACCGTTGACGCGCTGGTGTTGACCGAAGTTTATGCCGCCGGCGAAGAGCCGATTGCCGCCGCCGACTCCCGCGCCCTTGCACGCGCCATCCGCATATTGGGCAAACTCGAGCCGATTTACTGCGAAAACGTCGCTGACTTGCCCGAAATGCTGTTGAACGTTTTACAGGACGGCGACATCGTGTTGAATATGGGTGCGGGCAGCATCAACCGTGTTCCTGCCGCGATGCTGGAGTTGTCGAAAAAAGCCTGAGGCGGAAATTTTATCGTGATGCCGCGATAGCCGCCCGATGAAGCGATGTTCCATCGGGTGGGCAAGCAAGATTAAGGTCGTCTGAAAACCCGATTCGTTTTCAGACGACCTGTATCAAAAAATGAAGTAATCAAGAAAGAACAAAAACAATGCAGAATTTTGGCAAAGTAGCCGTATTGATGGGCGGCTTTTCCAGCGAACGCGAAATTTCGCTGGATAGCGGTGCCGCCATTTTGAATGCCTTAAAAAGCAAAGGCATAGACGCACACGCCTTCGACCCTAAAGAAACGCCCTTGGCGGAATTGAAAACCCAAGGTTTCCAAACTGCTTTCAATATCCTCCACGGTACTTACGGCGAAGACGGTGCCGTTCAGGGCGCGTTGGAATTGTTGGGCATTCCTTATACCGGCAGCGGTGTCGCCGCTTCAGCCATCGGCATGGACAAATACCGCTGCAAACTGATTTGGCAAGCTTTGGGGCTGCCCGTTCCCGAGTTTGCCGTTTTGCACGAAGATTCCGATTTCGATGCCGTCGAACAACAACTCGGCTTGCCCATGTTCGTTAAACCGGCAGCCGAAGGCAGCAGCGTCGGCGTTGTGAAAGTGAAAGAAAAAGGTCGTCTGAAAAGCGTTTACGAAGAATTGAAACACCTTCAAGGCGAAATCATTGCCGAGCGATTCATCGGTGGCGGCGAATATTCCTGCCCCGTGTTGAACGGCAAAGGCCTGCCCAGCATACACATCATCCCCGCGACCGAGTTCTACGATTACGAAGCCAAATACAACCGCGACGACACTGTTTATCAATGTCCGTCCGAAGACTTGAGCGAGGCTGAAGAAAACCTGATGCGTTCCCTGGCTATCCGCGGGGCGCAGGCAATCGGGGCAGATGGGTGTGTGCGCGTCGATTTCCTCAAAGATACCGACGGTAAGCTGTACCTCTTGGAAATCAACACGTTGCCCGGCATGACGAGCCACAGTTTAGTACCGAAATCCGCCGCCCATACCGGCGTGGATTTTGCCGATTTATGCATTGAAATTCTGAAAACCGCACATGTGGGATGACGCAAGCGCACTGGGTCGGCTGACCCGCTGGCTGTTGCTGCTGATGGCATTGCTGCTCATCGGCACCTGCATAGCCTGGCTATACAACTCCAATCATTTTCCCGTCAAACAAGTGTCCATACAGGGCAAACTGACCTATTCGGACGGGAAGGAACTTCAGCGCGCCGCTCAACAGCACACGCACAGCAATATTTTCCGTGCCGATTTGGACGGTATTCAGGCAGCCTTTCAAAAGCTGCCATGGGTGGATTCCGCCATGGTGCGCCGCCGCTTTCCCGATACCGTCGAAATCCATTTGACCGAGCGCGTGCCTGTCGCCCATTGGCGCAGCGGCGGTTTGGTCGATTCCAAAGGCAATGTGTTTGACGCCCAGCTCAAAGCCAAGCTGCCCATCTTTGAAGGACAGCCCGGTACGGGCAAAGACATGGTCAAACACTACGAAGAATTTTCCGGCATCCTCCGCCGGCAAAATCTGGCGATTAAAGAACTGATTTATACGCCGCGCTCAGCCTGGTTGGTGGTCTTGGACAACGGGATTACCGTCAGGCTGGGAAGGGAAAACGAAATCAAACGCTTACAACTTTTCGCCGAAATTTGGCCGACGCTGTTGCGTAAAAATCAAAATCGGTTATCCTACGTTGATATGCGGTATAAAGACGGATTTTCCGTGCGTTACACATCAGAGACGCCGTCTGAAAATGTTTCAGACGACTAATAGCCAAGCAAACGGCGTGAAGCAAACTATTGCCAATACAGACAGATAGTTATAACTCCAGCGAAATAACGAGCAAATATAATGGAACAACAAGGTAAATATATCAGTGCCCTCGATATCGGCACATCCAAAGTCATCGCCCTGATTGGCGAAGTACAAGACGACAACGAAATCCACATCGTCGGACTCGGACAGGCACCGTCTCGCGGCCTTAAAGCAGGCATGGTAACCAACATTGACGCGACGGCCCAAGCCATTCAGCAGGCAGTCAATGAAGCCGAATTGATGGCGGACACCAAAATCAGCCACGTTACGACCGGTATTGCGGGTAACCATATCCGCAGCTTGAATTCGCAAGGGGTTGTCAAAATCAAAGACGGCGAAGTTTCGCAAGCCGACATAGATCGCGCCATCGAAACCGCCAAAGCCATCAACATCCCGCCGGATCACAATATCCTGCATACCGTAGTGCAAGAATACATCATCGACAACCAGCCCGGCGTCAAAGAGCCTATCGGTATGAGCGGCGTCCGACTCGATACCCGCGTACATATCATTACCGGTGCCAATACCGCCCTGCAAAACATCCAAAAATGTATCCATCGTTGCGGTTTGCAAATGGATCAAATCATGCTTCAGCCTTTGGCGAGCGGTCAGGCTGTTTTGACTGAAGACGAAAAAGATTTGGGCGTATGCGTCATCGACATCGGCGGTGGTACGACCGATATTGCCGTTTATACCAACGGCGCCATCCGCCATACTGCCGTGATTCCCGTGGCGGGCGATTTGATTACCAAAGATTTGGCACAAGCACTGCGCACCCCGCACAGCGCTGCCGAATACATCAAAATCCACTACGGCGTAGCGATTCCCGATATGGACGGCTTGGACGAAATGGTCGAAGTCCCCAGCGTCGGCGACCGCCAACCCCGTCAGATTTCCCGCCGCGTTTTGGCAAGCGTCATCGGTCCGCGCGTCGAAGAAATCTTGGAGCTGACCCTTAACGAATTGCGCCGTTCCGGCTTCCCTGAAGAAGTCCTCACATCAGGCATCGTTCTGACCGGCGGCGCATCTATGCTGACCGGCATCGTTGAGCTTGCCGAAGAAGTATTCGCCTTGCCTGCACGCATCGGCGTACCTCAAGAAATGGGCGGCGTATCCGAACGCATCCGCAATCCGCGCTATTCAACCGCCATCGGTCTTTTGCAGGCGGCAAGGGGAGAAGAAGACGGCGCACCGGTGACCGGCGCTATCGTAGTTCATGATCAGGCTGAAAAAATCAGTCTGTGGGCAAGATTGATGAAATTTGTTAAAGATAATTTCTGATTGTTCCGTTACTTGCTTACAGGGAAAATGAATTGCCGTCGGAATAGTTCCAATTGCAATAATTAAAAACTTGTGTGTTTTCGTTAAAAAATGTAGTAAAAAAATAACGGTAATGGTGAATGAATAAGAAGTATTTTGCCAGCGTCGGAATACTTCTTATATAATACGGGTAATATCTAAATTTTTGGACCGTCCTCGATGCAGGGCGCGCAGGAGTATTTGAATGGAATTTGTTTACGACGTAGCTGAATCAGCCGCAAGCCCTGCGGTCATCAAAGTAATCGGCTTGGGTGGCGGCGGTTGCAACGCTATTAACAACATGATTGCCAACACCATCCAAGGTGTTGAATTTATTAGTGCCAATACTGATGCACAATCTTTGGGTAAAAATAACGCAGCCAAGCGCATCCAATTGGGTACTAATCTGACCCGTGGTTTGGGTGCAGGTGCCAATCCTGAAATCGGCCGTGCTGCGGCACAAGAAGATCGCGAAGCCATCGAAGATGCTATTCGCGGCGCGAATATGTTGTTCATTACCACCGGTATGGGTGGCGGTACCGGTACCGGTGCGGCTCCTGTGGTTGCCGAGATTGCCAAAGAAATGGGTATCCTGACCGTTGCAGTCGTTACCCGTCCGTTCGGCTACGAAGGCAAACGCGTACACATTGCCCAAGAAGGTTTGGAGCAGCTTAAAGGTCAGGTCGATTCATTGATTATCATCCCGAACGACAAACTGATGACCGCATTGGGTGAAGACGTGACCATGCGTGAAGCGTTCCGTGCGGCGGACAACGTCCTGCGTGATGCCGTAGCCGGTATTTCCGAAGTAGTTACCCGTCCCGGTTTCATCAACCTTGACTTCGCCGACGTTAAAAACGTAATGGGCATCAAAGGTATCGCCATGATGGGTTCCGGTTTTTCCCAAGGCATCGACCGTGCCCGTTTGGCAACCGAACAAGCGATTTCCAGCCCGTTGCTGGATAATGTGACTCTGGATGGCGCGCGCGGCGTATTGGTCAATATCACTACCGCTCCGGATTGCCTGAAAATGTCCGAATATCGTGAAATCATGAAAGTGGTTAACGAGAATGCGCATCCTGAAGCAGAATGCAAATACGGTACTGCCGAAGATGACAACATGGGCGAAGACGCTATCCGCGTAACCATTATTGCGACCGGTTTGAAAGAGAACGGCAGCGAAAACCAAATGCGTGCGGCTGTCCGCGCACAAAAACTGGTTAGCGGAGTCGATGATTCCCATGTTCAACAACCGGGTAGTGTAGAAAGCTTGGTAAGAACCAACCGCGGTATTCGCTCCATGAATCTGACTGCGGCAGATTTCGGCAATCAGTCTGTTTTAGATGATTTTGAAATTCCTGCGATTTTGCGCCGTCAACACAATCCTGATAAATAATCGATAAAAAGCCTGCTTTAAGCAGGCTTTTTCGTTTCTATATTTGTATCTGTACAATGTAGAGCGTAGTTTTTGAAGGATTCAAAAAGGGGTAGGGTGTTGATATCTTTTGATAGTCTCGAGTGAATATGAATCTATCGATGCGATTTGGTTTTTGGGTTTTGTCAGGGCGCTCCCGTTTTAAAGCTGGATTTCCGTTTGTTTGGAAACAGCGGTCTTTATAGTCAATTAAAAACAAAATGGTACAATACTCAACTTTGAAGGTCTAACCATGGCATACT
>CAKARM010000043.1:0-11421 GCA_916720585.1 uncultured Neisseria sp. | reverse complement strand
AGAGAACGATTCTCTAAGGTGCTGAAGCACCAAGTGAATCGGTTCCGTACTATCCGTACTGTCTGCGGCTTCGTCACCTTGTCCTGATTTAAAGTTAATCCACTATAAAAGTTTAGACGGGTCGGGTATCTTGCTGGTGTGTCCAATGCGGAGTATTCTGTTCGGGCAAAAGAAGCCTGTCGTCGGTAAATTGTCAGCGCGTCCTAACATCACGGCGGTTTTCGTAAAAACCATGTAAACAAACGGCGCATTTTTGCCCAATATAAAGGATATTGATAAAATGATCCGTCCCTGCCGATGGCAGCAGCAGATTCCTCTGCCGCCAAAAGGTCGTCTGAACGGCATCATCAATATAGGTATCTCATGAATAAGAACACTCAATACGGCAAAGGCCTTTTCGGCTTTTTCTTCGGCCTCATCCTCGCCACCGGCGTGATCGGGGGCATCCTGTATTTTCTGAATCAAGACACCCCGAACGCCTTCAAGGGCGCGACCGAGCCTCAAAAACAGCAAACCGAGCCTGAAATCCTCAAGCCGCAGGAAAAATCCAAACCTGAATCCAAGCCTGAGGCTGAAGAACAGCCTGTCGTTGTTCCCGTAGAGAAAGAGCGTCCGGCAGAAGAAGCCAAGCCCGAACAGAAACGCAGCGAAGCCGACGACGATGCGGCAGCCAAAGAAAAAGAACGCGCAGACAAAGAAGCGAAAGAAAAGGCAGATAAAGCCAAAGCCGAGAAAGAGCGCGCGGACAAAGAAAAAGCGGAAAAAGAGCGTGCCGTCCATGAAGCGGAAGACGAAGCCCGCGAAGCAGAAAAAGCCCTGCGTGAAGCCGAAAAAGAAGACAAAGAATCTGCCGAACGCGAGTTGAGACAAAAACTCGCCGAGAAAAAGGCAGAGCTTGCGAAAAAACGCGCAGAAAAAGAAAAAGCCGACAAAGAAGCCGCCGATAAAACCAAAAAGGCAGCCGAGTTGACGGACAAACAAAAAGCGCGCGCCGAGCGCAAACTTGCCGAGAAAAAAGCGGCTGAGAAGAAAGCCGCCGAAGCCAAGAAAACCGAAACGGCCAAAACCAACAAACCGACCCCCGAGCAAATCTTGAACAGCGGCAGCATCGAAAAAGCCCGTCAGGAAGCAAATAAAGGCGCGGCGAAAGAAGCGAAGAAAGCCGAAGCGGACAAACAAACCGCCAAAGCCGACAATGCCAAAGCCGAAGCCAAAACTGCGGAAGGCGGTAAGAAAGTCATCTTGCAAATGGGTTCGTACGCCGACCGCAACAGCGCCGACGCGCAACGTGCCAAACTCGCCATGCTGGGCATTTCGTCCAAAGTGGTCGAACGCACCAACGGCGACAAAACCGTTTACCGCGTACAAAGCAACAGCATGTCGTCTGAAGCCGCAAAAAACGTTCAGAAAGACTTGCAAAAACACAATATCAACAGCCTGATGCGTTCGGCTCAATAAGGAGGCAGCAATGAAACGGACAACCAAACCGGCAGCCGTCCTCCTCAGCCTTGCGCTTGCCTTTTCCGCAAGCGCGCAGGCTGCGGTCGAAGGTGTGGATTACACGGTTTTGAACAAACCGATTCCACAACGAGACGCATCCAAAATCGAAGTTTTGGAATTTTTCGGCTATTTCTGCGTACATTGCCAAAACTTTGATCCCGTCTTGCTGTCATACAGCAAAACTTTCCCGAAAGACGTTTACCTGCGTACCGAACACGTCGTCTGGATGCCTGAAATGTTGGGCTTGGCGCGGGTTGCCGCGGCGGTTAACGCTTCGGGTTTGAAGTATCAGGCGAACCCCGCTATTTTCAAAGCCGTACACGAACAGAAAATCAATTTGGCGGATACCGCCACTTTCAAAAGCTGGGCGGCGGCACAAAAAAGCTTTGACAGCAAAAAACTGATTGCCGCATACGACGCACCCGCCAGCCTTGCAGCCGCTAAAAAAATGCAAAGCCTGACCGAGACTTACCGTATCGACGGCACGCCGGACGTCATCGTCGGAGGCAAATATCGGGTCATATTCAGCAGCGATTGGGCGAATGGGCAGAAAATCATAGGCGAGCTGATTAATAAAGTCCGCCAAGAGCGTTCCGGCAAAGCCGCGCGCTGACGGAATTTAGCCAGACAGTTTCGGAATGACCGCAAAGATAAGGCGGTTTCCGAACTGTCTGTTTGTTTTGGGCGGCGTAAAATCCATAAAAACGATACTGCTGAGGGATGGGGCAAATACCGTCATACCGCAGCAGTTTTCCGATTCCGATACCGCTTCATCCTGAAATCCAGACGGGCAAACGTCGTCTGAAAACCAAAAAGAAAGCAATATGGACATTTTGACCTTATTAAAAGCCCTGC
Organism: uncultured Neisseria sp.; assembly: GCA_916720585.1. Classification (GTDB taxonomy): domain Bacteria; phylum Pseudomonadota; class Gammaproteobacteria; order Burkholderiales; family Neisseriaceae; genus Neisseria. Next base: position 9,066 of record CAKARM010000043.1, on the reverse strand, counting down.
TTATGGGCATTGTGGAAGGCTTGACGGAATTTCTGCCGATTTCAAGTACCGGCCACTTAATTGTATTGGGCGACTTGCTCAATTTCCACAGCAACGGCAAAGTATTTGAAATCGCCATCCAACTGGGCGCGGTGCTTGCCGTGATTTTTGAATACCGTCAACGTTTTACCTCCGTTTTATCCGGACTGGGCAAAGACCGTACCGCCAACCGCTTTGTGCTGAACCTTGCCATCGCATTCGTGCCTGCCGCTTTGATGGGATTTCTGTTTAGAAAACAAATTAAATTATATCTATTTAACCCAAAAATCGTGGCTATCATGCTGGTGTTGGGCGGGCTCTTTATTCTGTGGGTCGAAAGACGCCAAAGCAAAGTCAAACCTAAAGTCAAAAGCGTGGATGAAATGCGTCCGATTGACGCGCTTGTGGTCGGCTGCGCCCAAGTGTGCGCGCTGGTGCCGGGGACTTCGCGTTCGGGCAGTACGATTATGGGCGGTATGCTGTGGGGTATCGAGCGCAAAGCCGCGACCGAATTTTCTTTCTTCCTCGCCGTACCGATGATGATTGCCGCCACCGGCTATGACGTATTTAAACACTATGAACTCTTCACGTTGCAGGATATCGGGCTGATTGCTGTCGGTTTTATCGCCGCCTTCTTGGCAGGTTTCTTAGCGATTAAATCGCTGTTGAAATTCGTGTCCAGCAAAAACTATGTTCCGTTTGCCTATTACCGCATCGTCTTCGGCGGATTGATTCTGCTGACTTCGCATATGGGCTGGGTCAAATGGACTGCATGATGTTGAAGCAGGAATAACCTGCTCATGATAAAAGGTCGTCTGAAAACCTCGAAAACAAGGTTTCAGACGACCTTTGATTTATCCGAACACACAATCCCGCAATAGATTCAGATAGTCCCGTTGGAAAGTTTATGCTGCTAAAGCCGTACGCGGGAATGAACGTTGAGGACTATTGTTTCAACGTAAAGGTCGTCTGAAAACCATCGTTTAAGGTTTTTCAGACGACCTATCGCTGATGTTCAGTTGTTTCATAACAGACTCCTCAAGTTGTTGTTGACCGTTTGAAATTCGGTTGCCTAATTTGCTTGACGCAGACGGATTCCAAAAAACAAAACATAAATGGTTTTATATTTTTCCATCATAATAAGTTATCAAATAATTCGCCGAGCCAATAGGAGCTTACTTAAGTTTTTTCTTATTAAAAGTCTTATTTAAAATAAAATTTAATGGCAAAAAAATTAATGTGGAAATAACCGTAAATTTTAGGGATTCTACAAAGGTTGGGTAAATAAAAAAGTAAGAAAAGATAAACATAAACAGGAAGAAAAAACCACCCGAAACGAATAAAGAATTTTTTAATTCCATGACAAATCCTTGTAATTAAAATAATATGATTTTTAAGAAGATAGCCTGATAAAATTATTTTGATAAGAACTTCAGACAGGATTATTCGATGATTTCGGTGAAAACGACGGTTTTGCCGCCGCGGGTAAGCGTGGCGAAGCCGTCCTGAAGCTGCCATATTGTGCTTGCGTTGCGGTATTCCGTGGTTTTGATCATCGAATGGGTTTGCGTCAGTTTTTCGACCGTACTTCCCTGACGCAGTTCGACCGTCATCGGGCTGTTGCTGTTGACGTAGATGGCGGAGATGCGGCTGCCGTCGGCGGCTTGGTAGCGGATGGCGTTGTTTTGCGCTTCGGCGACGACGGCGAGAGGGGCATCGGGGCGGACGGCTTTATATGAACCGCAGGCGGTACACAGTCCGAGCAACAGCAGGAGGGCGTATCTCTTCATAGCGTCTCAATAATGGTGGTGGGGAATGTGGCCTTCGAGATGGTAACGCGTTCCGCAGTAGGGGCATTCGATGTCGCTGTCGGACTGAATCGGGAGGAAGACGCGCGGATGACCGTTCCAAGTTTCGTGGTTGGGACCGGAGCAGTGCAGCGGCAGGTCTTTGGGGTAGATAATGACGGTTTCGGTGTTTACGTTCATGATTTTTCCTTGGTAAGTCCGACCTTATTGTACGATATATCGCCTGCTTGTGCAGCGTAAAAGGTCGTCTGAAAATAGGTTTTGGTTTGATAATGCTTTGGTTATAATGCGGTTTTTATGATGAATCGGCTTTAAATCACTTTATTTTCAAACGGGCTTTAACATGACGACACTTTTTCGGCAGGATGATTTGAACCCTCAAGACGCCGCAGAATTTCTCTACACATTGAGCGCGGCGTATTTGGATTATACGGATACGGCAGGCGATGAGGAAATGCGGTGTTTGAACGACGAGCAGCACACGCTTACCGCTTACTGCTATTTGGACAGCCAAGTGCAGGAGGGCGGTTTTGTGCAACTGATTGCGGCGGGTTACGGCGAATATGTGTTCCATAACCCCGTCGCCGACAGCCTGCGCCGCTGGCGGATTAAACCGACACCTAAGATTTTAGATAAGGCGAAGGCTTTATACGAGCGGGACGGCGCAAAAATCGAGGAAATGGCGGACAGCGGGGCATCTTTGGACGCGATTCGTGCCGAGTTTCCCGATTTTGAGGAATTGGACGGCGAATATTACGAAATCGCGGACGACGATATGGCGGCGGCTGTGGCGTATGTGTTGGCAAATTGGGAGAAGTTTACGGAGATCGCGGATTGAGTGAACGTTAAGAAATATTGAACGGATTTCCCTGTTTGGGCGATCGATAGCAAAAGGTCGTCTGAAAACCTGATTCGGTTTTCAGACGACCTTTTTTCAGACGAGCTTAAGCGTAATGCCGCTCTTCGCCTTTGCCGTCCACATTCTCGGCACAGCGTTTGCAGATGGTTTCATGTCCTGCGACTGTGCCGATGTCGTGGGTGTAGTGCCAGCAGCGTTCGCATTTTTCGCCGTCGCTGGCTTTGGCGGTAACGGCGAGTTCGCTGCCGGTTTTGACTTCGACTTTGGACACCAAGAGGGCAAAGCGCAATTCTTCTCCCAAGGCGTTCAGGTAGTCGGCGGTGGCTTCCGGTGCGGTGATTTCGGCTTCTGCCTGCAATGACGAACCGACGGTTTTGTCGGTGCGCAAAGGCTCGATGGCGGCGGTTACGGCTTCGCGGGCTTCGCGGACTGCCGTCCATTTTTTCACCAGTTCGGCTTCGGCTTTTTCGTTGATGGGCGGGAACTCGTGCCAGGTGTGGAAGAGGACGCTGTCTTCTTCGCCGCCGCCGATGATGTCCCACGCTTCTTCGCCGGTGAAGCACAAAATCGGTGCAATCAAGAGAACCAGGCTGCGCGTGATGTGATACAGGGCGGTTTGCGCACTGCGGCGGGCGTGGCTGTCGGCTTTGGTGGTGTAGAGGCGGTCTTTCAGGATGTCGAGGTAGAACGCGCCCAAGTCTTCCGAGCAGAAGGCGACGATGTCTTTCACGGCGAAGTGGAAGGCATAGCGCGGATAGAAGTCGCCTGCCAGACGCTCTTGCAGCTGACGCGCCAACACTAAGGCGTAGCGGTCGATTTCGACCATGTCTGCCTGCGGTACGGTGTGTTCGAACGGGTCGAAATCACTGAGGTTGGCAAACAGGAAGCTCAAGGTGTTGCGGATGCGGCGGTAGCTTTCGGTTACGCGTTTGAGGATTTCTTTAGAAATCGCCAATTCGCCGCTGTAATCGGTGGATGCCGCCCACAGGCGCAGGATGTCGGCACCGAACTCGTTATAGACTTCTTGCGGCGCGACGACGTTGCCGATGGATTTCGACATTTTGCGGCCGTTTTGGTCCACCACGAAACCGTGGGTCAGAAGCTGTTTGTACGGGGCGCGTCCCATGGATGAGGCGCAGCCGGTCAGCATGGAGGATTGGAACCAGCCGCGGTGTTGGTCGCTGCCTTCGAGGTAGAGGTCGGCGGGCCAGTCCAATTCTTCGCGCTGTTTCAAGACGGAATAATGGGTCGAACCGGAGTCGAACCATACGTCCATCGTGTCGGAAAGTTTGTCGTAGTTTTCGCAATCTTCCGCGTTCAACAATTCGCTTTTATCGAGGGAGAACCATGCTTCAATGCCTTTTTCTTCGATACGTTGTGCTACTTTCTCCAAAAGTTCGGCGGAGTTCGGATGCAGCTCGCCCGTTTCTTTGTGGACGAAGAAGGTCATCGGCGTGCCCCAGTAGCGTTGGCGCGAAACGACCCAGTCGGGGCGGCCTTCGATCATGGCTTCGAGGCGTGCGCGACCCCAAGACGGGAAGAATTCGGTGTCGTCCACGGCTTTGATGGCTTTGTCGCGCAGGGTTTTGCCGTCGCTTCCGGCTTTGTCCATGCCGATAAACCATTGACCTGTCGCGCGGTAAATCAGCGGGGTTTTGTGGCGCCAGCAGTGGGCGTAGCTGTGTTCGATTTTGCTGCTTGCCAAGAGGTTGCCGGTTTCTTCCAGCCATTGCAGGATAACGGGATTCGCTTCCCAAACGCTCATGCCTGCGACGCGCGGCGTTTCGCTGATGTATTTGCCTTCGGCGTTGACGGGGTTGTAAAGCTCGATGCCGTATTTGTTGCAGACGGCGTAGTCTTCCAAACCGTGTGCGGGGGCGGTGTGCACCAAACCCGTACCGGCGTCGGTGGTAACGTGTTCGCCGTTGAGCATGAGAATATCGCGTTCGAGGAACGGATGGTTCATGTGCAGGTTTTCCAGCTTGTCGCCGGTGGTTTCCGCGAGGACGTTGAGGTCGTCTGAAACGAAGCCGTAGCGTTTGAGCGCGTCTTCCGCCAAATCTTTCGCCAGCACCAATTTGCCTTTGGGCGTATCGATTAATTGATACACCACGTCCGCACCCGCAGACACGGCTTGGCTCGCAGGCAACGTCCAAGGCGTGGTCGTCCAGATGACGGCAAACGCCTTGCCTTCGATACCTGCCAAACCAAATGCGGCGGCAAGCGCGGCGGTATCTTTAAACGGATAGGCAACGTCAATCGCAGGCGATACTTTGTCTTTGTATTCCACTTCCGCTTCCGCCAGCGAAGAGCCGCAGTCCAAGCAGAACTGAACCGGTTTCGCACCGCGGTAGAGATAACCCGATTTGTAGATTTCGCCGAGCATACGCACGGTATCTGCCTCGGTTTTGAAATCCATGGTCAGGTAGGGATTGTCCCAATCGCCCAACACGCCCAGACGGATAAAGTCTTTTTTCTGGCGGGCAACCTGTTCGGCGGCATATTCGCGGCACAATTCGCGGAAACGCGCTTTGGGCATGTCTTTGCCGTGCAGCTTTTCCACCATCACTTCGATGGGCAGGCCGTGGCAGTCCCAGCCCGGCACATAAGGCGCGTCGAAACCGGCTTGGGTTTTGCTGCGGATAATGATGTCTTTGAGGATTTTGTTGACGGCATGACCGATGTGGATGTCGCCGTTGGCATACGGCGGGCCGTCGTGCAGGATGAATTTCGGACGGCCTTTGGCGATTTCGCGCAGTTTTTGATAGCGTTTGTGCTCGTACCAGCTTTTCAGCCACGCAGGCTCGCGCTTGGCGAGGTTGCCGCGCATCGGAAACGGGCTTTCGAGCAGGTTTACGGTTTTGCTGTAATCGGTCATGTTGTGATTCTCTATGGTTTCGGTATTTCGGCTTCAGACGACGTTTCGCTAAGGTCGTCTGAAAAAATGCAAAGGGCTATTGTAGCCGAATTGTATTGTTTTTATAAGGGGTTTGGACGAAAGGCCGACGCTTGGCGCAAGGGTAGGGGAGTCGGTTTTGCCGTAAATTTTACGGTTTGACGGGTTCACATTAAACTGAGGCGGCATAGTCTCGATTTGCTTTGATTTTTCGTTACTTTTTGATGAAAGTTGACCTTAAATCGAAATAAAATGATAATCTGTATCATTAACTTTCTAAATTTCTTCCTCGACGATACCAAGCTCGCTGAACTTTGGTTCGTCCGCCGTCCGGGCAGCAACGGTATTGTCCACAGCATCGAAGCCTACGACGAACGCCGCAATTTGGTGCTGCAACTGTTTGGCAGACCCGCCGATGCGGAGGCGGAATCCGAAGCGTGGCGCGCGTTGATTGCCGAAGTGCGCCAACAATACGGACTGTAATCTTTTTTGACCCCACACCTCGTCTGAAACTCCGTTTTAGGTTTTCAGACGACCTCCAAACCCCGCAAACCATACGGAAACATCATGAAAAAACACATCATCGCCGCCGTCCTGACCCTGCTTGCCGCCCATGCCGCCGCGCAGCGCGTCGTTATCCTGACGCCCGACGTTGCCGACATCGCCGCGAAACTCGGTGCGGACAAAGAAGTCGTCGGCATCCACGAGTTCAACCGCAACCCCGCCTATAAAAACACGCCGTCCATCGGCTTTTACCGCAATTTCTCCGCCGAACCCATCATCGCCAAAAAGCCTGATTTGGTCATCGGAAGCTGGATGGCGAAACCCGACGGCATTTACGCCCAACTCAGCCGCGCCGGTGTCCGCGCTGAAAACGTCAATTCAAACGAAACGCTCGAGCAATACCAGCAAAGTTTCGCCCGCATCGGCAAATTGTTGGGCAAGGAAAAGCAGGCGCAGGCTTTGGTGCAGCAGTTTAAAAGCAGCATCAAGGCGCAGCCTGCCAACGGCAAACGCTACATCTTGAGCTACGACGGACGTTATGTTGCGGGTAAAAACACTGTCGGCGACGTGCTGATCCGCTTAGCCGGCGGGACGAACGCGGCGGCTTCGGTGGACGGACTCAAACCGTTCTCGCGCGAAGGCTGGCTCAACGCGAAACCTGACGTCATCATCATCGCCAAACACAATGAAAAAGCCCTCGGCGGCCTCGACAAAATCATGACACGCCCAGAAATCGCCTCCAGCCCGGCAGGGAAAAACAAACGCATCCTGTTCTGGCAGGCGGACGACTATATGCGCTACGGCCTCTACACGCCCGACATCATCCGCAAGCTGCATGATTTAGGGAAATAAGGGGCGGTCGTCTGAAAGTTGCGTGATGACGCGAAGTCGGATGGGCAATCCGGCTTTTTGTCGGTTTCAGACGACCTTCTTTCTTTTGCCGCCGTTGTTTCGGAACAGATGCACATGAAGGCAGCAGCGTTCTGCGTTCGTTTATTGTGAACAGGTCGTCTGAAAACGGGCAACGGCGAATCCGTCGGCGTTTCGCAGCCGCTGCCGAAATACTCTTCAAAGAATCACAACGTGAAAAAATGGCTTCCGGCGTTGCCGGTTTTATCTTTGTTTCTGATCTGGTTTTGCGCCGGAGTAGGCGAGGGCGGGTGGAGCAATCCGCTTGCCGCCGATCCCGTGTTGATGGAAATCCGCCTGCCGCGTATTTTTGTCGCTTTGCTGGTCGGCGCAGCACTTTCCGCCAGCGGCGCGGCGTTGCAGGCGTTGTTTGAAAACCCGCTTGCCGACCCGAGCTTGATCGGTACGTCGGGCGGGGCGGCGATGGGCGTAGTGCTGGCGATTGCGATGGGCTGGAACATCGCCGTACCGCTGGCGGCATTTGCGGGCGCGTTTGCCGTCTGCATCCTGATTCTGCTCGGACACCGTCTGGTCGGCGGCGGCAAGCTGGGGCTGTTGGTCATGGGTTTTGTGGTCAGCGCTTTGTGCGGCGCGTTGGTCAGCCTGATTCTCTTCCTTTCAGACGACATGGCATTACGCAGCGCCATGACTTGGCTCTCGGGCAGCTTCTCCGAAGCAGGTTTTGTTTCGCCGGCTTACGCAGGCGGCGTGATGCTGGCAGGTTTGGTCGTGCTGGCCGCCGTCGGCCGCCGTCTCGACTATCTGCTCTTGGGCGACGAAACCGCGCACACTATGGGCATCAGCGTCGCCGCCACACGCGTGGCAACCATCATCGGCGCGGCTTTGATGACCGGCGCCGCCGTCTCGCTCGGCGGCATCATCGGTTTCGTCGGCATGATGATACCCAACGTATTGGCGCAGGTGGTTGGCGGATCGCGCACCCGCCTGATTATCCTGTCCGCCGCCGTCGGCTCGATTTTCATGTTGCTCGCCGATACGTTTGCCCGCTGGGTGGTGTACCCCATCGATCTGCCCGTCGGCATCGTCATCGCCATTTTGGGCGGGCCGTTTTTCCTGTGGCTGATTGTCAAAGACCAAAGGAGCTGACATGGCATTGCTGATCGAAAACTGTACCGTCAAAGCCGGAAAACGCACCATCCTGTCTTTGGAACGCGCCGAATTTCCCCAATGCGCCGTCAGCGCGGTCATCGGCCCCAACGGCGCGGGTAAGTCCACCCTGCTCAAACAGTTCCTCTACCATCCGCAAGCCAGCTGGTGTGGAACGCCCATGAAGGATGCGCTCAGGCAACATAAAATCTCCTGGGTCGGGCAACACGAACATTTCAACCTTCCCATGACCCTGTCTGAATACGTCCTCATCGGGCGATACCCCAAACTCGCCTGGTATCGGCGACCCAAACAGGCGGACACACGACGCGCACAAGCCCTGCTCGAGCATTTCGACCTCGCCGACCTGCAACACAAACGCATCCAAACCCTCTCCGGCGGCGAACAGCAACGCGCCGCCGTCATCCGCGCGCTGTTGCAGGATGCCGAAGTCCTCTTCCTCGACGAACCGACCAACCATCTCGACGTCCGCTATCAACACAGCCTGATGCAGCACCTCACCACCTTGCCCGAACAAGGCATGACCGTCGTCATGGTGCTGCACGACCTCAACCTCGCCGCCCACTACGCCGGCCACATCACCTTGATGAAAAACGGCAGCATCACCGCCGCAGGCGCAACCGCCGACATCATGGACGCCGAACGCCTCAGCCAAACCTACGACTGGCGCATCCTCGAATGTACCGCCAACGGCAAAACGTGGTTTCAGGCGGAAACTTTGTGAGGGGTCGTCTGAAAAGCGGGTGTATCACGGGTGGTTTGTAAAATGAATCTCCGCAAAAAGGTCGTCTGAAAAAGAATATGCAGACGACCTTTATCGTCAATATAGATAAAAGATACCCATGAAGTCATTTCCTGCGTAGCAACTGTATTTTTCACCCCGTCGGGTAAAAATACCAAAACTCAAATCAAGCCGTTCGGATGCTGTTTTCGGTGGCACCGTT
>CAKARM010000042.1:0-11462 GCA_916720585.1 uncultured Neisseria sp. | reverse complement strand
AATAGGCTTTTATGAGTGTCCAAGATTTGGGGGCCAGTTCACTTTTCAGACGACCCCTTTAGATGGATGAAAATCCCTCTTGTTCGGAATGACCGTATACATCAGGGAAGTAGCGGGGCGTTTTGCAGACCGAGCTGTTCGTCAAAACCGAACATGATGTTCATGTTTTGAATGGCTTGTCCTGCTGCGCCTTTCACTAAATTATCGATGACGGACAAGGCAATCCAAACGTCGGATTGCGGCGCTTGCTGGATGCTGATGCGGCACAAATTGGCTCCGCGGACGCTGCGTGTTTCGGGTATGGAACCGGCAGGAAGGATGTCGACAAAGGGGCTGTCCCGATAGTATTCGCGAAATATTTCTTCAGGATGGCAACCGTCCTCAAGATGCAGGTAAAGGGTTGCGTGCATACCGCGTATCATGGGTGTGAGGTGCGGAGTGAAGACAAAACCATCGGCGATGTCTGCCTGCAATGTTCGGATGGTTTGTTTGATTTCGGGAAGGTGGCGGTGTCCGCCGATACCGTATGCTTTGAAATTGTCGCCCGCTTCGCAGAGGAGTGAACCGATGTTGCCCTTGCGCCCTGCGCCGGAGACGCCGGATTTGCAGTCGGCAATCAATGGCATGTGTGCTTTCAGACGACCTTGTTGCAGCAAAGGCAATAAGGGCAGTGAAACGCAGGTAGGATAGCAGCCGGGGTTGGCGACGATGCGTGCGTTGGCAATGGCGTCGCGGTTCATTTCGCTTAATCCGTATACGGCTTGCGGGATAATATCGGGGCTGGCGTGGCGCATGCCGTACCATTGTTCCCATGTCGGGATGTCTTGGATGCGGAAGTCGGCGGATAGGTCGACGATACGGACGTTTTGGTTCAGAAGCGCGGGTGCTTCCTTCATGGCGACGCCATTGGGCGTGGCAAAAAACACGACGTCACATTGATCCAGTCGGGCTTGGTCCGGCGTTTGGAAGGTTAAGTCATAAATGCCGCGCAAACTGGGAAAGTAATCGGCAATGGCAATGCCCGCTTCGCTTCTGCTGGTAATGGCGGTTACTTCGACATTGGGGTGCGTGCTGAGCAGGCGGAGCAGTTCTACGCCGGTGTAGCCTGTTGCGCCGACGATGCCGGCTTTGATTTTTTGATTCATGATTTCTCCGTTGGGTGGGCTTTAAATATGGAGGTTTAGTTTAATGGGATGGGGGTCGTCTGAAAAGGGGAAGAGGGGTAATACGGCACGCTCTGACGATTGACCGTGTGGAAATCAGTATTCGTCTGACGGCATTCCTTAGTCTTTAGAAACGCTGATGGTGTGTTTGACGTGTTTTAAATTCGCCACGATGGTAAACGTCATCATCACCAGCAAAGCCCACGAACTCCATTTGCTGATGTGTACCGATGCCCATGCACCGATTTGGTTGGGATAACGCCAAACGCCGAACAAAGTCCCTAAGTTTTCCGCCAGCCAAATGAAAAAACCGATCAGGACGAACGCCAGCAGCAGCGGCATTTTTCGGGTAGTGTCATAGGGCGTGTATAAAACAGTTGTCCGCGCATACAGCCCGAGTGCGAATGCGGCGAGATACCAGCGGTAGTCGCCGAGATAGTGATGAGTGAAAAAATTGACGTAAATTGCCAGCGCGCACAATGTGCTCAACCAATACGGCGGATGGCTTTTGATTCTGATATTAAAGAGCCGCCAAGCCTGAATGATGTAGCTGCCGACCGCCGCATACATAAAGCCTGCAAACAGCGGCACGCCGCCGATTTTGGTGTATGCCTCGTCCGGATAGCTCCAAGACTGGATGTCGCCCGATGTCTTGAACCACTCCAAAGCAAAGCCCACCAAGTGAAACAGCGTAATCGATTTCACTTCGTCCCACGTTTCCAGCTTGAAATACAGCATCGCAGCCTGCACGGAGACTGCAAAAATCAGCAGCAGGTCATAGCGTGAAATCCCCAGCCAGCCTGTTTTCGGAATCAGGAACATGGCAATGAAAAACAGACCTGCAAACAAACAGGCGCGCGCTTCTTTCAGTCCGAAAAACCAGAATTCGACCGCAAAACGCCGCCAACCGTGCAAATCATCCCGTTTCGGATGTTCCATCAGCCAAGTATCCAGTTTGCCCAACATATTTTCAGACGACCTTCAGATTTGCAAAGTGACGGAATATAACGGAAATAGGGAAAGGATGGGATATGGTATGACGAACGGCAATGTTGGGAGATAGGGCGATGAGGGGTCGTCTGAAAGCGTGTGCGATGTTTGGCATTTTTGAGCAATAGGATGGAGTAGAACAATGAGCCTGCGTGAGTGAGGGGAATTGAGTTTAGGGCAGGTTCGGAATAGGGAGTATCGCGCAGTTTGAAACAGCAAACAGCTTTTGCGAATGGCACGCCCTAGATTTTCAGACGACCTTCCCGTATTCCTCCTCCTTCTTCGGACTGTAAAATTTCTGCTAAAATCAAACGCCTTATCCCTTTCAGACGACATAGCCATGCAAGCACATACATTGGTCTGGTTCCGCCGCAACCTGCGCATACGCGACAACGCCGCGTTGTCCGCCGCCGTGAAGCGGGGATTGCCTGTGGCAGGCGTGTGGGTGGCGCAGGGGTCGTCTGAAATCTCCAATCCGCGTCAGGATTGGTTTCATTATCAGGCGGCGGCGGCTTTGCATGACTCGCTGGCGGCGAGCGGCGTGGCTTTGTATGCGGTGAACCGTGTGGAAGAATTGCCTGCTTTGGCGACGCGGTTGAATGTTCAGACCGTAATTGCAGACGAAGCCTATACGTCGTCTGAAATCGGGCAAGATAACCGCATTTGGTGGATTTTGGATGAACAAGGCGTTGCGTTCGAGCGTGTTAACGACCGTTCCATATTCGCCAAGGCAGACATCATGGGCAGTCACGGCGCGCCTTATACCGACTTCCCGCATTATAAAGAAGCGTGGCTGGCTTTGTTTCGGCAGCGGTTCGGCGGGCAGGATGTGGGAGGCAGACGCGCTGAAATTTTTCAGACGACCTCTGTTGAAATGCCGTCATTTCCTGCGTGGAACGGGCAGCAGGATATGGTTTCTGCGCAGCGTGGCGGAGAAGATGAAGCGGGCAAACAATGGCGGCAGTTTGAAGAAAATATCGGGTTTTATCCGATTATGAAGGATTTTCCCGCCAGGAAAGGCACCAGTCGATTGAGTGCGTATTTGAGCGCAGGCTGCATTTCGCCGCGCGTGTTGGCGGCAGAAGCCTCAGGGCAGGGCGCAGATGCTTGGTTGGACAACTTGATTCAGCGCGATTTCTATCAGCAGCTTGCTTACCACCGCGCCCGCATCGAGCCTGAATCTGCTGCCGAATCTGCGCCGTTTTCAGACGACCTGACGGAACGCTGGCGGCAGGGGAAAACAGGTTTCCCGCTTATCGATGCCGCCATGCGCAGCCTGAAATCGGGCGGCTGGCTGCATCCCGCCCTGCGTTCCCTGACGGCAGAATTTTTGTGCGGCATCCTGCATCAACCGTCCGAACACGGCATCGCCTGGTTCGCCGCGCAGCAAACCGATTTTGATCCTGCGCTGAACGAGGGCAACTGGCAAACCGCCGCCCACAATGCCCGCCGACGTTCCCTCGATATTATCCAAACCGCCCGCCGGCTTGATCCCGACGGCACATTCGTCCGCCGCCACATCCCCGAATTGGCGCACTTACCCGTCAACCTCGTCCATACCCCGTGGCTCGCCTCGTCTGAAATTGACGCACACGGTTATCCACCGCCCGTCGTCATGCCCTAGAGTGTGATTATCGCTCGGTAACGGCTACGGGTTTCTCATCAAACGACCTCTTTAAGCGTAAAAATATAGTGGATTAACTTTAAACCAGTACGGCGTTGCCTCGCCTTAGCTCAAAGAGAACGATTCTCTAAGGTGCTGAAGCACCAAGTGAATCGGTTCCGTACTATCTGTACTGTCTGCGGCTTTGTCGCCTTGTCCTGATTTAAATTTAATCCACTATAGCTTGAAGAAGTCCGCCCTTGAAACACTTTTCTCCTTAAATCTCCTATCCTCAAACTTAAAACCGTCCCATGGTGGACGGTTAATTCATTTTTGAAATGAGCAAGTCAGGTTGCCTCAAGAGGTCGTCTGAAAATTGTTTTGTTTATTTTTTCTAGAGCGGATTAATTTTAAAATTGGTCGGGCGTTGTTCTGTATTGATTCGGTATGAACTTAAGTTGTCATAACTATTTGAATGGCAATGGCTTTATTCATTATTTAAAAAAATCGATTGGCACTCAAACCATCGTAATTTTGCCCGCGTTATAACCCGTTTGATAAGCGGTATGAATTTGATATTTAACGGTAGTTACTAATTTATTTATTTTTTGATATGATAAGTAAATTTTTTAAAAAGGTAAAAACTATGAAAGGTATTATCAGGCTGGGAGATGCGACTACTCATGGAGGCGTTGTGGTTCAAGCGTCTTCGGATATGGTCATTGAAGGAAAGCCTGCTGCTCTGGTAGGCGATTTGGTTTCTTGCCCCATACCCGGGCATGGCACCAATCCGATTATCGAAGGCAGTCAATATATGTCGTTTAAAGGGCGCGATGTCGCTGTGGACGGTTGTAAAACTGCATGCGGCTGCGCTTTGATCAGCAGTATGCCGACTGTCGGAAGCGACTAAGGAGAATGGAATCTGCAAGGAGCTAAAGTGCCGGATTGTCTGAAATAAGATACAAAATTGCATAATCCTTTTAGTGTCGCAGGTTTTTAGGGGCGCATGCCTGATTCGGGGCAGGTTTGGCAAAAAGCCTTTCATCTTAATAATTCAAAAGTTCTGATATTCAAAATACAGATTAAGTTTTTAGATTTTAAGTTTATTTTTCGGAAGTTATTATGAAGCCAATTTTTACTGGCATAGTGGTTATTATTCTAAGCATCGTCAGTGCAGTCTTACTCTACTTTTTAGGTCATAAATTCGGAATCGATACATCTGCAGCCAAAGCGGTTGTGTGGGCGTGTATCACGGTAGTGACTTCATTAATATTCTTTATCCCTCTGTTGACACGAATGCTTTGGTCAGGCGTGTCTGACAGACATTCCAATTTGAAGCATCTGAATCCCGAAGATTTAAGCGGCGACAGTGCGGAATCTACCCATTTGATCGGCGTGTCGGAACGCTGGGAGCAGTTGAGACATATCCACTTGCTGACCAAGCAATATAAAAAACACCGTAAGCCTTGGATTTTTGTGGTCACTCAAGATACTGCCTTACTGGAAGCCTCTTTGCCGGATATCCGCCGTCAGTTGTGGGTGGAAACCGCATCGGCTATTTGGATTGATGCACAGGCTATGGAGCCTGCAGGCGGTTGGCAATATCTGAGGGGCGTGGGTAAACGTCCTGCCGAAGGCATTGTTTCGCTTCAGGCAAAATCCTCAATTCATGAAAATGCCGCGCAATTGACCGAGTTAATGAAAAAGCTCGGATGGAAGCTGCCGATTAATCAGGTGTATCTGACCAATGAAGCCGATGAAATGCCATCAGCCATCAGCCATGCTTTGAAATATGGTTCGACTGTATCGGCAACGGAGTTGGCGAAAGAATTGGATCAGTTTGCCAACCAGTTGGCGGCAGTGGGTACGCAGCTGATTGAGGAAGATTTGCGCCAAACACCTATTGCAAAACTGTCTGCGACGTTGCCCTCTCAAAGTCAGACTTTGGCAGATCATATTGCTGCTGAAAAACGGAGTTTGGGAAAACTGGATACAGTTGCCGGCGTTTCGTTTGTTCAAACCAATAATCCTGAACAATCAGGAGATTTGATTTACCGTGCGTTTAACGATCTGTCTGTTTTGGGTTCAGGTAAAAAACTGCATTTGTCCAAAACGGAAAAAACCTATCTGGCAATGAGTGCCGTAGCCTTGTTGGTCGGTAGTGTGTTTGCAGTGGGTGCGCACAGCAGTTATCAAGATATAGGTCGTCTGAATGCTGATTTGGAAAGTGTTCAGAAGGCAAAATCACGCTCGGAAAAAGTTGCAGCCTTAATCAAACTGCAACAAAGTATTGCCGAAATGGAATCTGGCAGGGATTTCTTGCAATATACAGCCAAGTTTTTGGGCTATGAGCATAGAAAAGAGCTGTTGGCTGCCGCTTATCGCAAATACGGGATTTTGGTTAAAGATGTCGTCAGCCGTCCTGCTACCGTATTCTTTGCGAATAAGTTGGATGGTTTGACTATGCTCGAAGGGCAGATTCCGGACGACTTCGAACTGCAAGACAGTTCTTATCAAGACCTGAAAGCATATTTGATGCTGACGTCCCATGTAGAGAAAACCAAAGACAAAAAAGATGCTGAATTCCTGACGAAAAAATTGGTGGAAATGCTGTCGGCACAGAATGTTTCTACCAAAGATGCACAAATTTTGGCTCAATTTTTCGTGCCGCGCATGGCTACCCATTCCGGTTGGCTGGAAACGGAGCAACCTGAATTGGTGTCACGAAGCCGTCAGATTCTGGTGGATTGGATCAACCGCGACCAAGGCAGTGAACAGTTATACAAACGCATCGTACAAGGTACGGATGCCAAGCTGAAAACCATCACATTGGCAGAGCTGCTGAATAAGGATTTGAAAGGCATTTGGAATGTCGGCAAACCTTTGCCTCGTGTGTATACAGTCGAAGGCTGGGAGAAATATGTTAAACCTGCTCTGGACCAAGCTGTTAAAGACAGCAAGAATACTGACTGGGTGCTGGGTGGAAACCTGCATCAGGCACCGGTAACGGAAGCTGCGATCAACAGTCTGAAAGAGCGTTATTTCAAAGAATATGCTGCGGCTTGGTATGACATGATGAACAGTATTACATGGCAGCCAAGGACGACCAATTTGGATGCGGTCAATCAGTTCCACGTTTATGCAGATCCTCAGCGTTCCCCATTGGTGGCATTGTTCCATGCTGTGAAAGAAAGCAGCCAGTTGGACAGCAAAAAAATCGACGTAAATCCGGCGGTTGCCGATGCTGCAAAACGTGCGGCGGCAAGACAGCTGTCTTCCCGCTCGCGTAGGGTTGCCGATACGGTATTAAATTCACAGGCAGAAAACATCAACGCCCTGGAAGGTAAAGTCAATGATTATCTGGCAGGACCGTTGGAAGCAGAATTTGAAAACCTGTTGCAATTGATTGACGCGCAAATCAATCCGAAGAGCGATTTGAGCCTGCAACGTTACCTTGAGCGAGTGACGACCATTAAACAACGTTTGATTCAAATGGCGTCTTCTTCCGATACTGGTGGCGTAGCCAGATCGGCCGTGCAAGGAGTCTTGAACGGCGGAGACAATGAATTTCTTGAAGGTATGCAGTATGCACGTTTGATTGAGGCTGGTGTGGGCGACAGATTGCTGCCGTTTGCGCGCAACGTTTTTGTCTTGCCATTTAATTCCGTATGGGATTCGATTGCAGGTGTGGCCCAAAAAGACATCAATAATCTGTGGGCAAGCAATTTTGTTAATCCTATGCAGTCCGAGTTGGGCGGCAGATATCCGTTTGCTAAATCAGAAACCGAAGTTTCGATTCCCGTATTGGCAAAATACTTGGATATCAACAAAGGCGCATTGAATCAGTTTATAACGACCCAATTGGCAGGTGTTTTGACCAAACAAGGCAATCAATGGATTGTGGCACCGGGAAGCGAATTGAAAGTCAATCCGGGATTGTTGCAACAGCTGAATAAATTGAGTGCGATTTCTGAGGATTTCTTCGTCAACGGAGAAGGGGGTTACAGCTTTGAGCTTAAGCCGACGTCTACTCAGGGGATTGTTCAATTCGACTTGGTTGTTGATGGTCAATCATTGAATTATTTCAACCAACAGACAGAGTGGAAGCCATTCAAATGGCCGGGTGATGTCAGCAATGCCGGTTTGCGTATTTCTTGGGAAACCGAGGCAGAAGGTATGCGTAAAACTCAGGAAATCAGCGGACGTTTCGGTTTCATCCGTATGCTTGAAAAATCCAGGGTTACACCGATTGATGGAAGTACCTATCTGGTCGAGTTCCCACTGGAAAAAGACAAATTGATGCGCTTCTATATGCGGACCAATTCCGGTAAAGGACCGTTGGGGCTGCTGGATCTGAAAAATATCCATCTGCCGAATAAGATTTTTGAGGTTAAATAATGATGACATTACCCCAATGGGTAAAGCCGATACTCGGTGATGAAGGCACATCTATCACCGATAACAATATCCATCGCTGGCAAGAATGGTTGGAGCCTGTTTCAGACGACCATCCTTGCGGCGAGGATGTCGCCTATACAGATGATTTTGAAGCCATCAAGATTGAGTTGGCCAAACTTTCGGGTATGGACTACCGATTGATTTTGGATGCTTCAGAACGCCTGCTGAAGCGTGAATCTAAAGATCTGAGGGTAGCAACCTATTACATTTTTGCCTCACTGAGAGACAGAGGCTTGGCAGGTTTTTCAGACGGCTTGGAGATTTTGTGCGGGTTGCTGCAAAAATTCGATCAGTCGCTGTGGCCGAAAAAGCCTGTACAAAAACGTAATGCATTAAATTGGTTGTCCGGCGAAAGGGTGCTGGATACGCTTAAGAACGTGGGATTATCTGATTCTACGGAGCTTAAGCGGACATTATCGGCTTTGATGTTGTTGCAACATTACTTTGAGGGATGGGAAGAGGTAGTACGCCCCAGCTTATTTCCATTGTTGCAATATTTTGAAGAGTCATCTGTTCGTTTTTCATCTTCTCCAACAAGTTCAAGTCAAAATCAAGAGACCAATGCGCCTGTTGAGCAAGTGGAAACGCCGCAAATTCATCAAGAGAGTCGAGGGTCGTCTGAAAGTCTGACTGTCACAAAGGTTAACTCTTCTAAAGCCTTGCTTGACCAAGTCAGGATTAATGCTGCCTACTTGAGAGAACAGGATGATGGTTATTGGTCTGCAAACAAGATGATTCGGGCTGTCCGTTGGGGCGGATTGAACGGCATTCCTCCGCATCAAAACGGTCAGACGCGTTTGAAGGCTCCGAGGGCAGATTTATTGGCAAACCTGAATCGTTTGGTTCAGGAGCAGCAATGGCGCGATTTGCTCGATAAAGTGGAAGCGGCTTTTTTGGAAGGTGCTAATCACTATTGGCTGGATTTGCAATATTACGCATGGCAAGGTCAGCAGGCGCTAGGTGGTTTATATCTTTCCCAAGTTGAGTCGTCGCTATTTGAGTTGAAATCCTTATTGACCCGATGCGAAGGCCTGACCGGTTTAAGTTTTGATAACGGATTCCCGTTTGTATCTGCCGATACGCTTACGTGGCTGGAACAAAAGGTCATGTCGTCCACGCGCAAGCAGACGAATAGCCAAGCCATTCAAAAGGCAGCGTTAGAACCGTCATCTCAGGAGGAAAACCAAGAAAGTTACTGGCAACAGGCGCTGTTGAAAACACAAGAACACGGTTTAGACGCTGCATTTGCTTGGTTGGAAACATTACCGGAGTGGCAGACAGGTTCTGGGCAGGTTAAGAAATGGGTGATGATGGCGCGGTTGGCTGTAAGCGCTCAAAAAGAGGACTGGGCAGTGAAACTGTTGGAACAGGCTTCGAAGCAGATGCAAGTGTTGACAGTTAAAGAGTGGGACAAACATTTTACGTTTGAAGTGTATGCCCTTTGGTATCAACTATTAAGTGAAAACCTTGATAATAAAGATATTGAGGCTGTCGGACAGCTTGAATTTTTACGGACAGAGTTGATGCAGGCTGATGTTGTCCGTGCATTGGAATTAATTTATTAAGCATATATTATGTCAGATCCCACATTACGCTATTATGAAGAAGAGATGCGGTATCTCAAAGAGGCGGGATTAGAGTTTTCAAAGGCCCACCCTGATCGTGCCGCAATGCTGAATTTAGACAGGGTAGGTACGCGCGATCCTTATGTAGAAAGACTGTTTGAAGGCTTTGCTTTTTTGACAGGGAGAATCAGACAAAAATTAGATGATGACTTTCCGGAATTGACGGAGGGGTTGGTCCATATGCTGTGGCCGCATTATCTGAGGATGATTCCTTCCCTGACTGTTTTGGAATTGATTCCGGATAATAAAAAGTTGCAAGGAGGGCAAGTCGTCAAAAAAGGATTGTCCGTTCAGTCCGAACCTATCAATATCAACGATAGATTGACCAGATGCTTGTATCGGACCACTGCTGATGTTGCGCTCCAACCTTTGAGCATATTGCATACATTGTTGGATTATGATGCGAATGGTCAAAGCGTCATCAAATTAACTTTTGGTATCCACCGGCAAATACAGAAAGAAAATTTAGATTTTTCCAAAATCAGAATTTATATTTCCGCCGACGAACCGATTGCCTTCGCATTGCGTCATGCTTTGTTGAATCAGACAGCACGAATCAGCCTTCATCATGCCGAATTGCCATCCGCCGGCAATATACAGTTTAAGGCAGTCGGATTTGCTGAAGATGAAAGGTTGTGGGAGAAAGTCAATAACAGCTTCAGCGGCTACCAACTATTGCTGGAATATTTTTGTTTCAAACAGAAGTTTTTCTTTATTGATTTAGTGGGCATCGATGCCGGAGCGTGGTCGGAACGTATTAATGAGTTTAGCGTGAATGTGGTTCTTTCCAAGCAATACCCTTCAGAGCTTCGATTTCCTCCTGACTGTTTGAAATTGAACTGCGTGCCTGCCATCAATCTGTTTGATATGGAAGCAGAGCCTATCCGAGTGGATCATAAGGCGTTCGAATATCAGGTGAAGCCGCTGTTACATGAAGGTATGGCTGTTGAAGTTTATTCCGTCGAAGAGGTAGAGGCGGTTAATCATGAAACAGGCAAACGTTACCCCTATATTCCTTTTTCCTCATTCCAGCATCGTGGTGGTTTGATGAAATATGATGCGCCGGAAAGGTATTTCCATACTAAAGTCAAACAAGGCGTATCAGGAAGACATGAAACATTTATCATGCTTGGCGGATTGCTGTGGGATAGAAAAGATATATTGCCTACCGAGACGCTTTCATTGAAGGTGGTCGGGACAAATGGCGCTTTGCCGCGTAAAAGTCTGAGGGAAACCCAGATTCAAGACGACGATATCGCCGAACCAAATGTCAAAATGGTCAGAAACCTTACCACGCCGACATTGTCTTGCTATCCGCCGACAGAGGATAGATTCCAATGGCGCATATTGTCCCATTTGTCGCCCAACTATTTATCACTATTGAATGTCGACAGTTTGAAAGGTGCATTGTCCATTTACGACTGGACTGAAGACGAGCTGAACAAGCGCAGACTGAATGGTATTGTTGATGTCAAACATGAAACAGTACAGAGAATCGAGCGTGGCGCAGTCCACCGCGGAATTCATATTACCGTAACATTTGATTCGACCGCATTTAGCGGTGAGGCGGAAATTTATTTGTTCGGAGAATTATTGAACGAATTTTTTGCAATGTATGCTGAT
>CAKARM010000041.1:0-11472 GCA_916720585.1 uncultured Neisseria sp. | reverse complement strand
TTCCGTACTATCTGTACTGTCTGCGGCTTCGTCGCCTTGTCCTGATTTAAATTTGATCCACTATATAAATAAGGTCGTCTGAAAACGTTGTTTTGTTTCAGACGACTTTTGATTTTAATCCGATAAATTTTACTTCCTGCGGGCTCCCTTTCCCCGAAAATAAACCGCAACCGCGCACAAGGCTGCGCCTGCGCTCAGGCAGCCGAACCAGCTTGTGCTGGCGGCGGCGGGATGGGGCGAAGCGAGTGCGGCGGCAAGGGCGGCGGCGATGAGTGTTACGCCGGCGAGGCGCAGGCGGGCGGGGTGTTTGACGGGTCGTCCGAGCACGGTTTTGGCGTGGGGCGTTTGCGAGAGCATGAGGCAGAAAAAGCCGCCAGAGCAGAGGGAAAACATTAAGAAATACAGCATGGTCATTGCGCCTTTTCGATGCGGCGGGCGATGAGGAAGAATATTGCCGCAAATGTCAGGAAACACAGTTCCACCGTCCAATAGAGCGTGTCCCCCGACCGAATTGACAGCCAGAGAGGCCGTCCGACATAAATATCCAAGAGCGGGATCAGGGTGCACAGTGCGGCGGCGGCGTAAAACAGGCCGCGCCATTTGATATACGCGGGGTAGGGGAAGAAGGCGGCAACCGCAGCGTTTGCGATTGCGCCGCTTCATCGGCCACATTACCGCGCCCGTCGCAATCATGCCGCAGCCCGCCATGCCGCTGAAGAAATAAAGCCAGAGCGTCGGATAGTCGGCAAAGCCCGCCGTATGCAGGCTGTAGAGAGAAGAGTAGACCTGTTCGAAGCCGCCGTAGGCATCTTTGCGGGACACCTGCGCCCCGTCGCGCAAACGTACCGCCACCGATAAATCAGGGTTCGAGTCGACGCTTCTTTTGTCGAAATAATCCGCCGACAACACCGCTTCTTTGCGGTCGGGGTCGGTGATGGTCAAGTTGATTTCCTTGTCCGTCCCGTTCGGGCGCAGCCTCTGCACCGTCGGATACCAATCCGCCATCTTCCGCCGCTCTCCCGCGTTTTCAGACGGCCTCGGCACATAGGCGGAGCGCGCCTCGAATTCTTCATCCGACAATTCCGCTGCCGTTTGGCTGTAGGTCATCACCGTATGCGAAGTCAGCAAGAGGCCGCTGTAAACAATTATCACATGAAACGGCAGCGGCAGCACGCCCAGCAGGTTGTGCGCGTCCAGCCAGCTTCTGAGCTTTTTGCCTGCGCGGAAAGTGAAAAACTCCGCCAAAATCTTTTTATGCACAATCACGCCGCTGATTACCGCCGCCAGCGCGACCACCGCGGCCGCAGCCGTCAGCCAGTAACCGCCGTATTCCGCCGCCGCGAGGTTGCTGTGGATGGAAACCAGATAACCCGCCCCCGCCGTTTCGCGCGGTTTGGACTGCGGCGCGTTAGGATAAGGGCTGACGGTGGTATAGGACGCCTCTTCGGCCCCGCGTTCCGTCCAGCCCAAATCCAAGTACGGCGAACGTTCGGTCGGCAGAGAAACCGACCATTCCGCCGCATTCGGCGCATGGCGGCGCAGATAGTCCAGGGCGGTCGCCAGCGAAACCCGTTCGTCCGGCAGGCCGTCTGAAAACGGCAGCTCCGGCTGCATCCATACATCCAGTTCGGCACGGAAAAACGCAATACTTCCCGCAAGGAATATTACGAACAAAACCCACGAACAGATCAGCCCCGTCCATGTGTGGATTTCCGCCATTACCTTGCGCAGCCCCGCCTCCTTAGCCATGCGGCAGCCCCCCTGCCGCCGAAAGCAGCAACACCGACAGCGACAGCGCGCAAAACACCGTCCGCAGCCGCCGCGCCGCCAACGCCCACAGAAATACCAGCGGCAGCAGCGTGATGCCTAGGAGGGTGCCGCCGTAAACGGCATTGGTTGACCCGCCTGCATAAAGCGGAACCGTACCAGCCGCCAGCGCGGATACCCAGTAGCTTCCGACCGAAGCCAGCGCAATCCGCGCCGCGATGTGCAGCGGGCGTGGCAGGATGGGACTCATATGGTTTTCCTTGGGATATTCGTTACTTTTATTCGATTGGGTGTTTTTCAGACGACCTTTAGAAATGACAGGTTTCAGACAGCCTTTGCAGAGTACGGCAACCTCACGACCGTCATTCCCGTGAAAACGGGAATCCAGACCTTTGGAGTTTCAGGAATCTCTAAAAATCGCCGAATCCCAAAGATTCCTAGATTTCCGCCTGCGCGGGAATGACGGATTATATAGTGGATTAACTTTAAACCAGTACGGCGTTGCCTCGCCTTAGCTCAAAGAGAACGATTCTCTAAGGTGCTGAAGCACCAAGTGAATCGGTTCCGTACTATCTGTACTGTCTGCGGCTTCGTCGCCTTGTCCTGATTTAAATTTAATCCACTATAGGTTTCAGACGACCTTCAAGAATTACAGCAACCCCAAACCCCGTCAAAACTTATACCTAAGCGTCCCCGACAAACTCCTCGGCTGGCCGTAGTCGTGGTACATCGTGTCCATGCGGTAGCGTTTGTCGAACACGTTGTCGAAGTTTAGTGTCAGATTGGCGTTTTTGGAAATGTCGTACTGCGCGGTCAGGTCGACCACGGCGAAGGATTTTTGGCGGGAGAGGACGCGGGCGCGTTCTTTGGCTTCATCGTCGTCAAACTCGATATTGCTGAGGTCGCCGTATTTGTCCACAAAGGTCTTGCTCTGCCAGCGCACGCCGCCGCCGAGGGTCCAGCGGGTTTTGGGCAGGCGGTAGGTGGTGAAGAGTTTGAAGCTGTGGCGCGGGTCGTATTGGCTGTTGGGCCGGTTGCCGTTTTCTTCGCGGGTCAGGTGCGACTGCACGCCCGCGCTGATGTCCCAGCCTTCGGCGGGCGAGCCGCTGATTTCGGCTTCCCAGCCGTGGGCTTTGGTATTCGCTGCGCGGTAGTAGGTGTCGTCGTTGTCAAATTTGCCCGCTTCGACGGCGACGTTGCGCCGTTTGGATTGGAACACCGACAGCGAGGCGTTCAGACGGCCTCCGAGCCATTCGCCTTTCAGTCCAGCCTCGACGGTGCGGCTGGTAATCGGATCGATGGGGCGGCGGTTGATGTCTGTTTCGCTGTTTTCGTGCGGCATAAACAGGCGGCTGTAGGAGGCGTAGGCGGAGAGGTTGCCGGTGAGGTCGTAGGTGATGCCGGCGTAGGGGGCGAAGCGGCCTTCTTTGGCTTCCGTATTCGGGCTGCCGCCAACCGGTATGGCTTGGTAATGGTAGCGGGCGTAGTTGGCGCCCAAAAGCAGTGAGAGTTTGTCGGTGGCGTGCAGGCGGGTGGCGGCATAGCCGCTGATTTGGCGTGTCGCGATGGTGTCTCCCTCCCATTTCCAGTCGTTGACGGAAGCGATGGAGGGATAGTCGCGGTGGCGTATGAAATCGTAGATGTCGTCTATGGAATAGTTGCCTTCAGAGTTTGCCCAGGCGCGTTTGTCCCGCGTGCGGTAGCCTCCGATGCCGAATACGGCTTCGTGTTTGCGCCCCCATAAATCGTATTGCCCGTTGAGCTTGAAGCTGAAGGCATGGCTGACGATATTGTCGGCCATTTTATAAAATTTGGCTCCGGCCGAGCTGTCGTCGTGCCTGAGATAGCTGTATGGGGCGTCACCCATACCGGGATTGAGGGTTTTCTCACGGTTGTAGCGGTATTCCAGCTTGGCTTTCCAGTTGTTTTCAAAGCGGTGTTCCAGTCCGGTAAAGAGTTCCGTCGCGCGTTCCCTATAGCTGCTGCCTTTGATTTTGTTGTTGTCACGGATACCGAAGCGGGTGGGGTAGCCTGCGCTGTCGTAAACGGGCAGGTCCCCGCCGTAAAATTCTTTTTCGCGCGCGCGCTGGTGGTTGATGCCGGCGTAGGCGGTGGTTTGCGGCGAGAAATCGTATTCGGCAATGCCGTAAACCATGTCGGAGCGGTCGCGTGAACCCTCAGTCCAATGCCGTCCGCCCTCGGCGTTGACCACGGCGCGACCGCGCAGGCTGCCGCTTGGGTTGAGCGGCCCGGACACGTCGGCCTCGGCATTCCAACGCCGCCATCTGCCGATGCCGACGGAAATTTCAGCCTGCCGCTCTTTGGTCGGACGCTTGCGTACCAGGTTCACCGTCGCGCTCGGGTCGCCCACGCCGCCCTGCAAGGCGGAAGTGCCGCGCACGACTTCCACCCGCTCGTACGCGCCCGAGTTCAGCAGTTGGTTGCCGTCGATTTCGGTGGTCATGCCGTCTATCTGGTAATCGTTGACCTTCTCGCCGCGCGCATACATGTTGGTTACCGCATAGCGCGAACTTGCCGGATTGCCGCTGATACCGTTGACCCATGAGAGCGCGTCGTAAACGCTGCGCTTGCCTTGGTCCTTCATCTGTTTGTCGGTTACCACGCTCACGCTCTGCGGCACCTCGCGCAGCGTCAGCGGCATCCCCGTCGCGGCGTAAGTGCCCGAAGCGGTATAGCCCTTGTTCAACGACTTCTGCCGTTTACCGCGCACGGTAACAGTGGAAAGAGTAACTGCTGCCGGTTTGGCATCGGCGGGAACGTATGCGTCCGCCGCCTGCGTGCAGACAGGCAGGATAAGTAACAGCGGCGCGCTCAAATGGTAAAACTTCATTGCTACAAATTCTCCTTTTCAAGTTCAAACAATAGATTGATAGGATTGATAATAATTTTTGTATAAAAACTGGTAATTTTGTTTCATTTTGTTTTATGCGGAAGACGAGGTAGAAAAATGCGAAACGGGCAGGACGCTATGATGCGGTGAACAGGGATAGGAAAAAGAAATGACAGAGGGTTTGTAAAAGTTTGGAAAGGGGATATTGAATACCGTCATTCCCACCCCAGTCTACGCGAAGGCAGGCTGAGACGAGAATCCAACACTTTGGATTTCTGGAATCTCTGGAAAATTACTGCTGCCCAAAGGGTCCTTCGGATTCCCACTTATACGGGAATGATGGGTTGTAAATTTCAGACGACCTTTACTTTTGTTGCAGCTCGTCAATTCGCTGTTGAATTGGGTTAAATTGGCAAACAAGCGTCGGAATTTTGTTACACTCTGGGTTCTTTACACTTCACACTCACACATCACACAAGGAGGCTTTATGGCATTAATGGACAGTTTGTTGAACGCGGCGGCGCAAGCCTTGGGCGGCAAAGATGAAAACGGACAAAGCTCGCTGACCGACATGGCGATGAATTTGGTACAACAGCAAGGCGGCGTGGGCAATCTGATTAATCAGTTGCAACAAGGCGGGCTGGGTGATGTATTAAATAGCTGGGTTTCCAACCAACAAAGCAACCTGCCCGTATCCGGCAGCGATTTGCAAAACGCTTTGGGCAGCGATGCCATCAGCCAAGTGGCGCAAAAATTCGGTCTCGACAGCCAGCAAGCCGGCGATATGTTGGCGCAGATTCTGCCCAATCTGGTAGACAAAGCCACGCCGAACGGTTCTGCGCAGGATGCGGACGGATTCGGTTTGGACGATATTGCTTCGGCGATATTGAAAAACTTTACCAAGTAAGCAGTAGGAAAAATACAAAAAGGTCGTCTGAAAAACGTTTTCAGACGACCTTTTTATATTTATATGATTCAAATTATCTCTTACTTCTTCGCCGCCCTTCTCGCGCGGATGACTTCGACCACGCCCGGCAGGATGGAAATCACGATAATCGCGACCATCACTAAAGCCAGATTGTTTTTCACCACCGGAATATTGGCGAAGAAATAGCCGGCATAGGAAAACGACAAGACCCATAATACCGCGCCGATGATGTTATAGCGGATGAAGGTGCCGTAGTGCATACTGCCCATGCCCGCGACAAACGGGGCAAACGTGCGCACAATCGGTACGAAGCGGGCGATGATGATGGTTTTGCCGCCGTGTTTTTCGTAGAACACGTGGGTTTTCTCCAGATACGACTGGCGGAAGATTTTGGAATCGGGGTTGGCAAAGAGTTTGCGCCCGAAAAACTTGCCGATCATGAAGTTGGCGGCATCGCCCAAAATCGCGGCGGCCAAAAGCAGCGCGACCATGACATGAATATTCATGCTGCCGACCGCGGCAATCCCGCCCGCTGCAAACAGCAGCGAATCGCCCGGCAGAAACGGCGTAACCACCAAGCCGGTTTCGCAGAAAATAATCAAAAACAACACCGCGTAAATCCATACGCCGTATTGCGCGGAAATCTCGACCAAATGCTGGTCGATGTGGAGGATAAAATCAATAAGGGTCGAAATCACGAAATCTTCCTGAAATAAAAAAGACAGGGGTCGTCTGAAAACAGACGCGTTGCCAAATGTCCGCCATTGTATATGAAACCCATGCCGCGCGCCCCTTTTTCAGACGACCCTGCGCCTTGATGCGCCCTGACAAAACAACGTACAATAAACCCGATTCCAACCCATCCGGTATGCCTTTGTGAACCAGCTTATTTTCGACTTCGCCGAACGCGGCTATCCCGGTTTCGACAAATTCCTCGGAACGGAAAATGCCGAACTGGTCTATGTGTTACAGCATAAACACGACCCGTTTATCTACGTCTGGGGCGAAGAAGGCGCGGGCAAAAGCCACCTGCTGCGCGCGTGGGTCGCCCAAGCGCTCGACGCAGGGAAAAAAGCCGTCTATATCGACGCTGCCGCCACGCCGCTGACCGAAGCCGCCTTTGAAGCCGACTACCTCGCCATCGACCAAATCGAAAAACTGGGCAACGAAGAACAAGCCCTCCTGTTTGCCGTATTCAACCGCTTCCGCAACAGCGGCAAAGGCTTTCTGCTGTTAAGTTCCGAACACACGCCCCAACAGCTCGTCATCCGCGAAGACTTGCGCACCCGCATGGCGTACTGTCTCGTTTACGAAGTCAAACCCCTGACCGACCAAGAAAAAATCGACGCGCTCGTCAGCATGGCCGCGGCACGCCAAGTAACCATAGATCCCGAAATCTTCGAATACCTGCTTAACCACTGGCGGCGCGATATGGACAGTCTGATGCAGATGCTCGACACGCTGGACAACTACGCCGTCACCATGGGCAAACGCATTACCCTGCCGCTTCTGCGCCAGCTTCTGAAACAACAGGAAACCCAATGAAAAACCTCGCCATCTTCGACCTCGACAACACCCTCATCAACACCGATTCCGACCACTCTTGGCCGCAATACCTCATCAAAAAAGGACTGGTTGACGCTGCCGAAACCGAAGCGCAAAACGAAAAATTCTACCGCGACTACCAAAACGGCTGCCTCGACATCGACGCCTTCCTCAAATTCCACCTCGCCCCGCTCGCCCGTTACAGCAAAGAAGAGCTGGCGGAATTTCACCGCGAATTTATGGCGGAATTCATCACGCCCCACATCTCGCCCATGCAGCGTATGCTGGTGCAGAGCCACCAAATGGCCGGCGACGAAACCCTCGTCATCTCCTCGACCAACGAGTTCATCATTACCCCCATCTGCCACCTTTTCGGCATCACCAACATCATCGGCACCCAACTCGAAACCGGTGCCGACGGCCGCTACACCGGCAACTACATCGGCACGCCCAGCCTCAAAGAAGGCAAAATCACCCGCCTGAACCAATGGCTCGCCGAACGCGGCGAAACGCTCGAAAGCTATGGCAAAACCTATTTTTACAGCGACTCCAAAAACGACCTGCCGCTGCTGCGCCTCGTCAACGAACCCGTCGCCGTCAATCCCGATGCCGAGCTGGAACAAGAAGCCAAAGCAAAAGGTTGGCCGATATTGAACTTCAAATAAGCAACACCGCGCCCGCCGCCCAAACGGGCGCAATATCGTAGCGTGGGCTTAGCCCACGAAAACAAAGGGTCGTCTGAAAATGGAAAATAATGATGAGCAATATAATGCTCTACATAAACTGAATGAAATAAATCAAGACATGGCAAAAACACAAGTTTTAGAGGCTATGATTGAGGGAACTGCTGAAGCAGCTTATGAACATTTTGAGAGTTTTAATCTATGGTTGCTTACCGTATCAGGAATTATTCTTTCTTTTGAAATCTTAAATGCGGATAAAATTATTGGGTATGTGCAATTAAAAGGTTTCTTTTGTTGCAATGTTTGCCTCATACTTTCCATTATATGTGGATTAACTTGCAAATATTACATAACAGAAATAAAAACCCAAATTTATTTGAGGCAATCCTTTAAAGAAACATTATCCCCAATTTTTCAAAAATATTTTGAGAATGAAGAATACACGCAACAATGCGCAATGCGGTCAGATATCAAGATTTGTACTGATTTGGACTTTGAAGAAATTGTTAAAGATTTTATAGAATTATCTCCTAGATGGGGAAAATGGTTTATTTCACGAAGCAATAAGAACCATAATAGCTTATTAATTAAACTCGTCTTTAATCAAAGACTGTGTTTTTCTCTTCAACTTGTTATCTTTTTTCTATCATTAATTGTAGGGATTTTGTTTATTATTTATAACTTTTCTCAGTAAACATAGGAAAACAACATGTCCATCCGCGCCATCATCCCCGCCCTGCTCCTTGCCTTCGTCCTACCCGCAACCGCGCAAACCGTCAATCCGACAGAATACACCCCCGAATCCGAAAATCCCGCACAACCCATCAAACCCGTCAAACTTTCCATCTTGGTTTCCCCCGAAGGCAGAGCCGTAGAAGTCAGCATCCTCGAGTCCAGCGGTTATGAAGGACTTGACGAAACAGCCGTGGCAGCCGCCAAAAAAGACAAATACGATGCCGCCGGATACTGGGTGAAATACAAAGGAACCATCGAGTTTAAAAACCAATAGGTCGTCTGAAATGTTCGCGTTCAAACCTGTTATCGTTACCACCACCGCCCCGACCCGCGAAGAAGCCGAAAAAATCGGCGCCCTGCTTTTGGAAAAGCAACTCGCCGCCTGCGTGCAGTACGAAGCCATCACCAGCCAATACCTTTGGAACGGCGAAATCTGCCGCGACGACGAAATCCGCATCACCATCAAAACCTCGCGCCACTGCTACCGCGAAATCCAAAAAAACATCCTCGCCAACCACAGCTATGAATGCCCGCAAATCCTGATGCAAAACGTATCGCGCGGATACGCTCCCTATTTGCGCTGGCTGGAGCAGTGTCTGGGTTTATAAAACAGTCGTGCCACTCGAGGTCGTCTGAAAAACGCCCAAGCATCATTATGAATTTACAGGGAAGTCCACTATAATGACGGCTTTTGATTTTCAGACGACCTTATAGTGGATTAACTTTAAACCAGTACGGCGTTGCCTCGCCTTGCCGTACTATCTGCGGCTTCGTCGCCTTGTCCTGATTTAAATTTAATCCACTATACGTCTGCATCCGCAATCCTAAACCAAAAGGAAACCCATGTTCCGCACCATGCTCGGCGGCAAGATACACCGCGCCACCGTTACCGAAGCCGACCTCAACTACGTCGGCAGCATCACCATAGACCAAGACCTGCTCGACGCCGCAGGCATTCTCGTTAACGAAAAAGTCGCCATCGTCAACAACAACAACGGCGAACGCTTCGAAACCTACACCATCCCCGGCAAACGCGGCAGCGGCGTCGTCTGTCTCAACGGTGCTGCCGCACGGCTCGTCCAAAAAGGCGACATCGTGATCATCATGTCCTACGTTATGCTGTCCGAACCCGAAATCGCCGCGCACGAACCCAAAGTCGTCCTCGTGGACGAACACAACAAAATCTGCGACATCCTCTCCTACGAGCCGCCGCACACCGTCCTATAAAACACAAAGGTCGTCTGAAACCGCAAAATCCGCTTTCAGACGACCTTTCAGCCATTTTCAGACGACCTTCAAGAAAGCCCCATCATCATGAACATCCGCATCAACAACCTCACCGTCGGCAACGACCTCCCCTTTACCCTGTTCGGCGGCATCAACGTACTGGAAGACCTTGATTCCACCCTCAAAGCCTGCGAACAATACGTCAAAGTAACCGACAAACTCGGCATTCCCTACGTCTTCAAAGCATCCTTCGACAAAGCCAACCGCTCCTCCATCCACTCCTTCCGCGGCGTCGGCTTGGACGAAGGCATGAAAATCTTCCAAGCCGTCAAACGCGAGTTTAACGTGCCCGTCATCACCGACGTCCACGAACCCTACCAATGCGCCCCCGTCGCCGAAGTCTGCGACATCATCCAACTGCCCGCCTTCCTCGCCCGCCAAACCGACCTCGTCGTCGCCATGGCAAAAACCGGCAACGTCATCAACATCAAAAAACCCCAATTCCTCAGCCCCTCTCAGATGAAAAACATCGTCGAGAAATTCCAAGAAGCGGGCAACGGACAAATCATCCTGTGCGAACGCGGTGCCAACTTCGGCTACGACAACCTCGTCGTCGATATGCTCGGCTTCGGCGTCATGAAACAAACCTGCGGCGGCCTGCCCGTCATCTTCGACGTCACCCACTCCCTGCAAACCCGCGAATCCGGTGCCGCCGCATCCGGCGGACGACGCGCGCAAGTGTTGGATTTGGCACTCGCCGGCATGGCAACCCGCCTCGCAGGCCTCTTCCTCGAATCGCACCCCAACCCCGACCAAGCCAAATGCGACGGCCCCAGCGCGCTGCCGCTTGCCCAGCTGGAAGACTTCCTGACCCGCGTCAAAGCCGTGGACGAAACCGTCAAATCCTTCGCGCCTATGGACATCCGTTAACGCGGCGTGGCAAACGAAAGGTCGTCTGAAAATTGAATCGTCGGTTTACCTTGTGTAAACTGACGGTCAGGCCATTTTGTATTTCAATCGATTTTTCGATATAAAATAGTCAATATGCAAACCATCAACATTGTGGGTAAAACGCGAAAACCCTGAAACCGGATTTGCCGCATACGCCCGATTCTTCAACTGCTCATTACATATAAGGAAAACAATATGAAAACATGGAAAACCCTACTTGGCGCCGCCGCGTTCACCTTGACCCTGACTTCTGCCGCCGTGGCGGAGACGGCTTATGTACCGGGTCTGCACGTTACCGAACCCAACCAGCTCGTTACCGCCAAAAAAGTCAAACGCAAAGACTTGTTCGGCATGTGGGGCAACACCAGTAAAAACGCTGACGGCTCCCTGCTCAACGCCAGCCTGATGCGCCCCGACGGTACCGGCCGCGACCTAATCCATTTCCAAGCAAATTCCGGCGATACGACCACCATTACCCAAGACTTCAAATGGAAATTTAGCCGTTGGAGACAAGAATTCCGTCAAACCATAACCAACTACACCGTCAGCCACAATGATGGCGCGCCCGAACAAAAACCTGACGAAATCGGCAAAACCGTCAAATTCAAAGTTCCGCTGCTGCTGAAGCTGGAAGGCAAACCCAACATATTGGAGATGACCAATAAAGAAGGTACGGACAGCGTCCGCTATTACCGCTACAACGAGGAAGCCATGCCTGATCTGCTGAAAAAACTGGAAGCGCAATAATCCATCTTCCCAATACTGAAAGGTCGTCTGAAAACCTA
>CAKARM010000040.1:0-11482 GCA_916720585.1 uncultured Neisseria sp. | reverse complement strand
AAGCCGGCGACGTGGTGAAAGTGAAAGTGCTGGAAGTCGATGCCGCCAGAAAACGCATCGCGCTCACCATGCGCTTGGATGACGAACCAGGCGGCGCAACCAAAGGCAACAGGTCGTCTGAAACCCGACATCAGGAACGCCGCGACCGCAAACCCCAACGCAACGACCGCGCCCCGACCAATTCGGCGATGGCGGATGCTTTTGCGAAGTTGAAGCGGTAAGACGGGCATTAAAAAGAGCTGCAAAATGATTTGCGGCTCTTTTTTTAAATCGAATTCACCTATTCATTTGATGAACATGCCCAAAGTTCAAACCCTTCTGCCAAAGAGAAACGCCAATTCAGACGACCTGAAAATGCAAAAACCGCCCCAAACAGGCGGTTCATATCGTTATTTTTAAACCATCAATAAATATTGAGCGGTAGGCTGCGATCACCCAGAATGATAGGATCGGCAGCCACAACGCCATCATTGACGATGACTGATGTCGTCTTAACGGAGCCGGTGACGGCATTGAGGTGTCCCCATATATAGACCAGCCCTATCGGGGAAGGTTGGATTCTGGTCGGTTTGCCCATCAATGCAATCACTTCTTTTTCACTCATACCCTGCCTGATTTGCCGGGCATTGGTCCAGCTGAAATTATTACCAAAACAGCCTGCCAATGTGACGGAAACAAGGGCAGCCAAAAACAACTTCTTCATTTATTATTCCTTTTATCATACAACAGTGTTTATTATGACATTATGCTTTAATGGCAATGCAATTGCAACCAGCCATCATAACCAATGGCTTGCCGATATAAACAGGCGTATAGTTTGAGATATTGCAAACTCATCATCACCATCCAAGGAGTCCAAACCATGAAACCTGTTTTGTTTGCCGCGCTGATTTCCTGTTTTTCCGTTGCTGCCTATGCGGCCTGCACCGACAGCCAGCAGCAGTGTGTGATTTATAAAAACGGTAATGTCGCGGCTGAAGGCGGCTGTTCGGTCAACAAGTGTCAGAATGCCGATGTGCAGGTGTTGAAGTGGAAGCTGAAAAACGGTAAAGGCGTAACCGTGGAAATCGGGAAAAATGGCAAGGTTTTGGTGAACAAAAAACCGGGAGCGAAGGCGAGCAACAGCAACGCGGCGGGAATGGGCTTGACGTGTTATGCCGCCGATGCGGACAAGCGTGAGCAGTTCTGCTCGACCAATTATTAATGCAGGATTGGCATGAAAAAGGTCGTCTGAAACCTGAATCGGTTTTCAGACGACCTTTTGTTTGAGCGCATCGTTATCAGCGTTTGACTCCGCTGAGCCTTGCCCAGCCTTCGTCGATTTCGGCGGGTTCGATGTCGAACCATTGACGGTAAATGCCGCTGAGTTCTTCGACTTGTTCGTCCAGCAAACCGGACAACACGATGCGTCCGCCTTGTTTGGTGCGGGCGGCGAGCATTTCGCCGAGCATGCGCAGGGGGTTAGCAAGGATGTTGGCGACGACGATGTCGAATTGTCCTTGCGGTAAACCGTCGGGCAGGTAGAACTGTGCATCGACATTGTTTTGTGCGGCGTTGTCCTTGCTGGCGCGGATGGCTTGTTCGTCAATATCGACGCCGACGGCAGAACCTGCGCCGAGCTTGAGGGCGGCGATGGTCAGGATGCCGGAGCCGCAGCCGTAGTCGAGGACGCTTTCGCCGCCTTTGAGTTGTGTGTCCAGCCACTTGAGGCAGAGGCGGGTGGTCGGATGGCTGCCGGTACCGAAGGCAAGGCCGGGGTCGAGCTGGAGGTTGACGGCGTTGCTGTTGGGCGCTTCGTGCCAAGAGGGGGTAATCCACAGGCGTTCGGAAATTTGGATGGGGTCGAACTGCGCTTGGGTCAGGCGCACCCAGTCTTGGTCGGCGAGGATTTCGCTGGTGTATGCCAAGTCTTTCAGTCCGCATGCTTGGCTGGCGGCTTGAATCATGGCTGCGGCATCGTCGTTTTCGCCGAACAAGGCGATGACTTTGCTTTGCTGCCAGATTTGTTCGGTCGGCATACCGGGTTCGCCGAAGATGGCTTGTTCGTTTTCGGTGCCTGCGTAGGCATCTTCGATGGCGGCGGAGAGTGCGCCGTGTTCCATCAGGGCATCAGCGAGGCGTTCGGCAACGGCGTCGTTGACGTTTATGGTGATTTGTTGATAGGACATGATGGGCTTTCTCGGTGGGGTCGTCTGAAATTAGGAAACGACGGTCAAATACGTAATTTTGGTTGTTTGCGGTATGTTTCGGCTATTGGCGTAACAGTGTGATTGAATCGTTTTTCTGCCTGAACACGTTTTTTTCTTGCGACGAAATGGGGGCGGACAGGCTTACTCAGTCATAATTCTAGGCTTGCCGGCAATCGCGGATGTATACCCGAAATCAGGTTTCAATTTGTCTGAAAAAAGGTCGTCTGAAAGCCATGCGGTTTTTCAGACGACCTTCGACTATCCAAGCGGGACGGTTTTATTTGTCCTGTTTGGCTTTACGTTCTTCCAGCCAGTGTTCCAAATAGTGGATGCTGACGCCGCCTTTTTCAAAACCGGGATCGCTGAACAAATCGCGGTGCAGCGGGGTATTGGTTTTGATGCCGGTCACGGCAAGCTCGGCGAGGGCGACGCGCATTTTTGCCATTGCCTGCTCGCGGGTTTTGCCGATGACGCAGACTTTGCCGATCAGGCTGTCGTAGTACGGCGGGATGCGGTAGCCTTGGTAAATATGGCTGTCTACGCGGATGCCGAAGCCGCCGGGCAGGTGGCAGCTTTCAATCAGGCCGGGGCTGGGGATGAAGTTGTACGGGTCTTCGGCATTGATGCGGCACTCGAAAGCATGGCCTTCGATGTGGATGTCTTTTTGCTTGTATTGCAAAGGCAGACCGCCGGCAATGCGGATTTGTTCCTGTACGATGTCCACGCCGGTAATCAGCTCGGTAACGGGGTGTTCGACTTGGACGCGGGTGTTCATTTCGATAAAGAAGAATTCGCCGTTTTCATACAGGAATTCAAATGTACCTGCGCCACGGTAGCCGATGCGCTTGCAGGCGTCGGTACAGGCTTTGCCGATTTTTTCGCGGGCTTTTTCGTCGATGAAGGGCGCGGGGGCTTCTTCGATGACTTTTTGGTGGCGGCGCTGCATGGAGCAATCGCGCTCGGCAAGGTAGATGGCGTTGCCGTGTTCGTCGGCAAGCACTTGGATTTCGACGTGGCGCGGGCGTTGCAGGTAGCGTTCCATATAGACCATCGGGTTGCCGAACGCCGCGCCTGCTTCGGCTTTGGTCATTTCGACGGATTTGATGAGGTCTTCTTTTTTCTCGACCACGCGCATACCGCGTCCGCCGCCGCCGCCCGATGCTTTGATAATCACGGGATAACCGACTTTGTCGGCAGTTTTGAGGATTTCGGCGGGATCGTCGGACAGAGCACCGTCCGAACCGGGAACGCAAGGTACGCCCGCTTCAATCATCGCGTGTTTGGCGGAAACTTTGTCGCCCATCAGGCGGATGGTTTCGGCTTTGGGACCGATGAAGATGAAGCCGGATTGTTCGACCTGTTCGGCAAAATTGGCGTTTTCGGCAAGGAAGCCGTAGCCCGGGTGGATGGCATCCGCGCCGGTAACTTCTGCGGCGGCGATGATGGCGGGAATATTGAGATAGCTTTGTGCGGAAGCGGCAGGGCCGATACACACGGATTCGTCGGCAAGTTTGACGTGCAGACTGTCTTTGTCGGCTTCGGAATGCACGGCGACGGTGGCGATGCCCATTTCACGGCAGGCACGCAGGACGCGCAGCGCGATTTCGCCTCGGTTGGCGATTAATACTTTTTTCAGCATGATGACCTTTCCTGTGGTTTCAGACGACCTGCTTGTTACCTTTTACCCAACGCATTGCGGATTTTTTCATCGGTCTTATATTGGCTCAACGCGTACACCGCCCACATGGCGGCAGGAATCCAGCCGATTAAGGTGATTTGGAGAATCAGGCAGATGATGCCCGCAATCGGACGGCCGATGGTGAAGAATACGGCAAAGGGCAGGAAGATGGCTAACAGCAGGCGCATGGTGGAAATCCTGAGTTGGAAAGCATTTCAGACGACCTGCCCGCAATCCGGAAGGTCGTCTGAAAACGAATTATTCGATGATGAAGAGCGGCTCGCCAAATTCCACAGGCGTACCGTTTTCCACCAGAATTTCTTTAACCGTGCCGGATTTCTCGGCTTCGATTTCGTTCATCAACTTCATCGCTTCGATGATACACAACGTATCGCCGGCTTTGACTTGCTGACCAACTTCGACGAAGGCGGCGGCATTCGGGCCGGGCGCGCGGTAGAACGTACCGACCATAGGCGATTTTTGCGCGTTGGACAGGTCGCGGGCGGCAGGCGCTGCGGGAGCGGGGGCTGCTGCTGCGGCAGGAGCGGCGGCGGGTGCAGGGGCAGGCGCTGCTACATGGGCGGGCGCGGCATAAACGGGAGCCGGAGCGGCGGTGGCGCGGGTGATGCGGACTTTTTCCTCGCCTTCGGTCACTTCGATTTCGGCGATACCTGATTCTTCTACTAAATCAATCAGTTTTTTTAACTTGCGCAAATCCATTTTCGTTCCTTTACGATACGGCCCAAATGTCGTGAAGCGGCCGTGTTTGTTGCGTGATATTTCAGAAAACAACCGGCCTGCGGCAACGGCGCAAACCGGACAGTATTTTGTTGCATAAAGGGGCATTCTCAGGAGCAGAAAACCCGTAAATGAATTTGACTATTTTCCCGAACTTGCCGACAAATGTCTAGCAAAATCTCGAAAAAAGGCGGTTTTTGAACAAAACGGGCAAATTCGGAGATTTCGCCCGAATGCGTATTTTTTCAATGAGTGTTTATTCTAATTTGTTGGTTTATGAAGGGAAAAGGTCGTCTGAAAAAAGCCAAAGTGCGTATAATGACCGCCTGACAAAATTTGTAAGTATCAAAATAAGATTATGGACATTTCCGATTTCGATTTCACCCTGCCCGACCGATTAATTGCCCAGCACCCGCCCGAAGTGCGCGGTAGCAGCCGTCTTTTGGTCGCGCTGCCCGATATGCCGCTGCAAGACCGCGTGTTCGGCGATTTGCCTGATTATATTGAGGCGGGCGACGTTTTAGTGTTCAACAACACCAAAGTCATGAAAGCGCGGCTGTTCGGACAAAAAGAGAGCGGCGGCAAAATCGAGGCCTTGATAGAGCGCGTTTTGGACAATCACACCGCACTGGCGCACATCCGTTCGTCCAAATCGCCCAAATCCGGCACGAAGCTGATTTTTGAAGGCGATATTTGTGCCGTCATGGTTGAGCGTGCGGACGAACTGTTCTGCCTGCGTTTTGAGGGCGGGCAAACCGTTTACGAGCTGCTGGAGCAAAACGGCCATTTGCCGCTGCCGCCCTATATCGAACGCGCTGCCGGCGCGGATGACGACACGCGCTATCAAACCGTCTATGCCAAACATCAGGGCGCGGTCGCGGCGCCGACGGCAGGTTTGCACTTTACGGACGAGCTTTTAGGTCGTCTGAAAGCCAAAGGAGTGGAAACAGCGGAAGTCACCCTGCACGTCGGCGCGGGAACGTTCCAGCCCGTGCGCGTGGACAAAATCGAAGAACACAAAATGCACAGCGAATGGTTTGACGTACCACCCGAAACCGTCGCCGCCATCGAAGCCGCCCATGCGCGCGGAAACAAAGTTTGGGCAGTCGGCACCACCTCCATGCGCGCCCTCGAATCTGCCGCGCGCGAGACAGGCCGTCTGAAAGCGGGACAGGGCGACACCGATATTTTTATCACGCCGGGCTACCGCTTCCGCGTCATCGACCGCCTGATTACCAATTTCCACCTGCCCAAATCCACGCTCCTGATGCTCGTCAGCGCGTTTTCGGGCATGGAACACATCCGCGCTGTGTACCGCCATGCGGTCGAACATGAATACCGTTTTTTCAGCTACGGGGACGCGATGATTTTAGGGCGCTCGGAACCTTAAAAATCTCTGAAGAAAAACGTCGTCTGAAAACGATTCAGACGACGTTTTTTTTGGGAAGGTTTATAAAGTGGGCAATCTGAAATACATAAAAACCGATTATGCCCAATCCGCCCCACCCTGTTCATACATGCGATTCAAACCTCTGCCGGTTGAAAACCAAATCAAATTCATAGCCTTCCAGCACTTCCCTGATTTGCTTGACTTCTTCAGGCATCAGCACGACTTCTGTATATTGTGAAATATATTCGGCAAAATCAGAGTCTTCCGTAACATTGTCCGGCATCATGGTTTGAAATTGGCAATTACCCGGAAAAACCACCACCGAAGAAAACGCCCGCGTCGGCAGGTGGAGCTTCTCGGACAAAATCCGAATGTATTGCTGGTTTTTCAACAAAGGGTTGGGGAACAGCGTTTTGCTTTTATGAAACTTCTGCGTCCACATCCCATTGCCGTCGTCGCCCCAAATCCTGCCCTGATAATTCGGCGTGGCAACCACGAAAATCCCGAAACAGGACACATAAACATAATCAATCTGTTCATGCTGCCCGTCCCGATAAATATCCAAGCCGCGAAACTCATGATAGACAGATTCGTCCAAGCTGCAATCCGCACGGACATTGACGGCGAAACGGCTGATAAATTGTTTGACAGGCGTATTTTTAGACAGGCAGGTTGCCAGCACAAATGCCGCTGCACAGCCCGTCAGCACAAGACCGCCTGAAGACAGAAAGTCGGTATCCATAAATGATATTTTCCCGCAAATACTGCCGCTCCTGCATGAACAGCACTCCCCATACCCCATACAGACGGCAAAAATGTTATTTTTTATAATGTATTAGCTTATTTATAATGCTAATGTAATTTTTTATGATTATAACGCAATTTATATTATTTACAATAAAAAATACCATTTGTATAAAATTTACACCGCTTATCATTTTTTGAATCAGTCATTCTTCAGACTGACATTGCCTGACCGTTTCCATCCCTTCACTTTCCAAATCCAAAAAATCTCCTGATTATTCAATCTCAAGCATTCATCATAAATTAATCCGGAACCGATGCGCAAATCTCCAAAAACCCAATCCCGCTACAAAAATAATCTGTGACATCAATCCGCCACACCTCTTTAAGTGTCGGCAAAATATCACACTCCCCGACAGCCCTTCCCTGCCTCTGTTTTCAGACGACCCCAATAATATTTCGAACCTCCCGACACAGTTCCCAAATACGACACCGCTGATAACACTTTGTATAGAAATAGTTTCTTTAGTTTTTATAAACACAAAAATAAAATGAGAACCTTTATCCACATTCCAAAAACATATTTACCCGATTCGGTTACTGTCTCAAAAGACGGCGAAACAACAATTATTTACGATAAATTTTAACGGACATACTCCTTTTTCACGCTGCTTGCTTTATACTTACCCGATATAAACGGTTGAATTTACGGATAAACGCAAAAAGAATCAAACTCATTTTGCCCTACCGTTTCAGCCCCTAAAAACCAATCTTACTGATAAAGAAAGCCTCACTATGGAAACCAAACGTCTCTCTTCCCTTCTCAAACTCATCGCCAACCCCGACCGCATGACCATTTTGTTCATGCTGATGGACAGCGAACGCAGCATCGCCGAATTATCCGAAGCGCTCGGACAGCCTGCGACCGCCGTTTCCAACCATCTCGCGCGTTTGCGCTCCGAAGGTTTGATCGATTTCACCCGCTACCACCGCATTATCGAATACCGACTGGTGTCTGAAGAAGCCGCCGCCATCCTCAATACGCTGCGCAATTTGGAAAACCGTAAAGCAGCCTAAGGGCTGTTGAGCGTTGTTTTCTCAAACGGATTTTTGTTTCAAAACCGGCAGCCGCCACAATTCTCTGATGTTACAATAACGTCCCGTTTAACACACAAAAGCGGTTTTGCATGAACCGCTTTTGTTTTGTCCTTATTTTGCCCGAAAAGCCCGAAACGCTTTTCAGACGACCCTCACACACGGAATCCGCATGAAAATCACCACTTGGAACGTCAATTCCCTCAACGTGCGCCTGCCGCAGGTGCAAAACTGGCTTGCCGACCATCAGCCCGATGTCCTCGTTTTGCAAGAACTCAAGCTCGACCAAGACAAATTTCCCGCCGCCGCCCTGCAAATGATGGGCTGGCACAGCGTTTGGAGCGGACAAAAAACCTACAACGGCGTCGCCATCATCAGCCGCAGCGAACCGCAAGACGTACACGTCGGTCTGCCCGCCCTGCCCGACGACCCTCAACGCCGTGTCATCGCCGCAACCGTCAACGGCGTGCGCGTCATCAACGTCTATTGCGTCAACGGCGAAGCTCTCGACAGCCCGAAATTCCAATATAAAGAACAATGGTTTGCCGCTTTGACCGAATTTGTCCGCGACGAAATGACGCGCCACGAAAAACTGGTCTTGCTCGGCGACTTCAATATCGCGCCTGCCGATGCCGACTGCTACGACCCCGAAAAATGGCATGAAAAAATCCACTGCTCATCCATTGAGAGACAGTGGTTCAAAAATCTGTTGGATTTGGGCTTGACCGACAGCCTGCGCCAAATCCACCCTGAAGGCGCGTTTTACACTTGGTTTGACTATCGCGGCGCGATGTTCCAACGCAAACTCGGACTGCGCATCGACCATCAGCTTATCAGCCCCGCACTATCTGCCGTGTTGAAAGACGTTTATGTCGATTTGGATGCGCGCGAGCAAGAACGCCCGAGCGACCATGCGCCAGTCGTGGCTGAATTTGATTTGTAAGGCGTAATCTTTAAAAAAGGTCGTCTGAAAACTTCATTTTTGAGTTTTCAGACAACCTTTTGCTATTCGCTTCTGACTCGAGGCCGACTCTATAGTGGATTAACTTTAAATCAGGACAAGGCGACGAAGCCGCAGACAGTACAGATAGTACGGCAAGGCAACGCCGTACTGGTTTAAAGTTAATCCACTATATATCTTGCCGCTATTCCAACGTTCCACCTACTACCCGCGCGCCCAACGCTTCCTTCAAAGGCAAAGCGTTCAAGCGTTGCAAGGTCGTCTGAAATTCGGCGAACGGTATCGGTTCCGAACCGAAACGATGCATATGCAGGGTATCTTGCTGACAGTCAATCAACTCGATGCCCAATCCGGCAAGAAACGGGACGGCTCGCGCGAAGGCGATTTTGGAGGCATCCGGCTCAAGGGCGAACATGGATTCTCCGTAAAACACCCGTCCGATTTGTACGCCGTAAAAGCCGCCCGCCAGTTTCAGACGACCTGTTTCATCGGGATAGAAACATTCAAACGAATGCGCATGACCCAAGCGGTGCAGCTCGGTATAAGCGGCTTGGAATTCGGGAACAATCCATGTGCCGTCCTGACCGGGGCGCGGAAAGGCGGCGCAATGTGCAATGACGGTTTCGAAACATTGGTTGACCGTTACCCGATAGGGTTTGTTGCGCAAGGTTTTCGCCAACGAACGCCCGATATGCAGATTTTCAGGCACGATGACGGCGCGCGGATCTATGGTATGCCAAAAAAACCAGCCGTCTTCGCTGAACCACGGGAAAATCCCCTGCCGATACGCCGACAGCAGCCGTCCCGTGTCCAAATCGCGGCTGATACCGACCACGCCGTCGCATTCTTCCAGCGCGTAAAACGGGTCAGGAAAAGTGTAATCATTAGGGTAAAGCAAGGGGATACTCATTAAAAATCCTAAGGTATAGTGGATTAACTTTAAACCGGTACGGCGTTGCCTCGCTTTGTCCTGATTCAAATTTAATCCACTATATTATTCTGATTTGCAGCGGCATGATGTTCATGTTCCGCAAAAAATTTCAGACGACCCCAAATTCTCATCCGAGGTCGTCTGAACATCAAACATCTTTTAAAACGGGAATCAGCGTTTGCTCTTCGCTTGGCATTCGCCGCACACGCCGTACATATAAAGCGCATGGTCAACGATGCGGTAGCCGTTTTCTTCCGCGATTTTGTCTTGCAAGGCCTCGATTTCGGGATTGTGGAATTCCGTTACCTCGCCGCATTTCACGCAGACGATATGGTCGTGGTGGTCGCCTTTGTCCAATTCGTAAAC
The DNA here is from genome assembly GCA_916720585.1 of uncultured Neisseria sp. Lineage (GTDB taxonomy): Bacteria > Pseudomonadota > Gammaproteobacteria > Burkholderiales > Neisseriaceae > Neisseria. The sequence continues at coordinate 1,390 of CAKARM010000040.1, read as the reverse complement.
CGCCTTGCCGGTTTCAAAATGGTGGCGCTGCAAAATGCCTGCCTGCTCGAACTGGGTCAACACGCGGTAAATCGTCGCTACGCCGATTTCCACACCCTCTTCCAGCAAAATACGGTACACATCTTCGGCACTCAAATGCTCTTCAGCATGCGACTCGAACAAATCCAAGATTTTCAAACGCGGACCGGTAACCTTCAAACCGCTGTCTTTCAATTGCGCAATATTGCTGAATTTTTCCATAATATTCAATATCCCTGTGAAGTAATAGACGTTATAATACGCAATTTCAGCCCGCTTGCCCACTATTACGCCATAGCGGTTTGCAATAAAACCACAAGTTTTGTTTGCATACAAACGATAGCCGGCTGAAATTATAATCAAAGAGATGATTATCGTTTGCTTTTTCAAAAAATTCAAGCAATGATACCCTTCCACCCGAATTCGAACAGAAAGGCATATCCGTGAACAAACCCCTCTGTCTTGCCCTCGCCGCCCTCATCGGACTTTCCGCATGCAGCGCCGAACGCGTTTCCCTGTTCCCCTCCTACAAACTCAAAGTCATCCAAGGCAACGAACTTGATCCCCGCGCCGTCGTCTCCCTCCAAGCAGGCATGAGCCGCGACCAAGTCCAACTCCTGCTCGGCACCCCGCTGCTGCGCGACGCATTCCATGCCGACCGCTGGGACTACACCTTCAATACCAGCCGCAACGGCATCATCAAAGACCGCAGCAACCTCACCGTTTATTTTGAAAACGACGTCCTTGTCCGCGCAGAAGGCGATGCCATCCAAAAATCCATCGAAACCCTCCAAGCCGAACAAAAAGCAGCCCAAACTGCACAATAATCATTAAGGAAACCGCATGAGCGCATTGAAAATCGCCATCGCCGGCGTCAACGGTCGCATGGGGCGCGTACTGGTTGAAGCCGTCAACAACCATCCCGACACCGTCCTCTCTGGCGCACTCGAACATTCAGGCTCTGAAGTCTTAGGCTTGGACGCAGGTTTCGCCTCCGGCATCAAAACCGGCATCGCCATTTCAGACGACGTTGACGCCGTCCTCGCCCAAAGCGACGTACTCATCGACTTCACCCGCCCCGAGCCGACCCTCAAACACCTGCAAAAATGCGTTGAAAAAGGCGTCAACATCATCATCGGCACCACCGGTTTCGACGACGCAGGCAAAGCCGTCATCCGAGCCGCAGGCGAAAAAACAGGCGTCGTCTTCGCCGCCAACTTCAGCGTCGGCGTCAACCTCACCTTCCACATCCTCGACACCGTCGCCCGCGTCCTCAACGAAGGCTACGACATCGAAATCATCGAAGGCCACCACCGCCACAAAGTCGACGCCCCCAGCGGCACCGCCCTGCGCATGGGCGAAGTCATCGCCG
>CAKARM010000039.1:0-11657 GCA_916720585.1 uncultured Neisseria sp. | reverse complement strand
CGCAGCCGATACGGTCGATAAAATCCTGCTCGAACTGCTTGGCTTCGTGTTCCGTCAGATTGGGATACGGCATGACTTCACACTCAAAAACTTGGGTTTCGAGCCAATGGCGGATTTCATCCCATTTTGACGGCAGGTTGTTTAAGGAAGGCAGGGTAATCATTCGTTTGCTCCGTATCTCTATCATGGATTTGACGGCAAAATCCCCAATTCTCGCCATTCCCGCACGCCGGCGCAGGAACGGGCTATGACGTAAATCTTGAGGGTTGGGTTGCGGCAATTCCTAAATATTCGATATTTCCAAAGCCTCAGGGAAAGGAATTAAAGATTTCAGACGACCTGCAAAGGGTCGTCTGAAACCACGGATTTTTACATTTGCGCATTTCGGCACATCATCCAACCGTTTCGGCACATTCCTGCCGCCATTGACAGCCTATAATGAATCCACTTATTCATCAAGCAAAGGAATCATCTATGCAAACCCGCATCCTCTCCGCAGTACTGCTGGCTTTTTCAACCGCTGCCTTTGCCGAGGGCGCATTCACGCTGCAATTCGACAACCCGTCCAAAGACGGCGGCTTCACGCAAAACCAGCTTTTGAGCGCGCCTTACGGCTTTGGCTGTTCGGGCGGCAATGCTTCGCCCGCGCTGTCGTGGAAAAATCCGCCCGCTGGGACAAAAAGTTTCGTCCTGACCGTTTACGATAAAGACGCACCGACCGGCCTGGGCTGGATGCACTGGGTGGTCGCCGACATTCCCGTCGATGTCCGCCGCCTGCCCGCAGGCATTACCGCGCAAGGCGGCAGACTGCCCAAAGGCGCGCTGCAAACCCGCACAGACTTCGGCACTCCGGGCTACGGCGGCGCGTGTCCTCCCGAAGGCAGGAAACACCGCTACGAATTCACGCTCACCGCGCTGAAAGTCGCCAAGCTGCCGAACATCACCGCCGAATCCACACCCGCGCTGGTCGGTTTCTTTACTAAGGCAAACAGCTTGGGCGAAGCGAAATTCACGGTCGAACACCGACGCTGACCTGCCCCGTGCGCCGATATGCCGCCGGCTCCGCTTCCGAGCGGACCGCCGACGGCACGCAACCGAACCGCTCTTTGAAGCGCGCGCTGAAACGGGACGGACAGTCATAGCCGACCGCGCCGGCAATCTGCGCCACCGGCCATTGCGTAACCTGCAACAGCGTCAGCGCGCGCATCATGCGTACATCCGTCAGCAGCGTCAGCGCGCGCATCATGCGTACATCCGTCAGCAGCGTACGGAAATTCGTGTCCTGCCGCGCCAACCGCCGCCGCAATGCAGCCTCGCTGCAATTAAGCCGCTGCGCCAACATCGCCGACGACCAGTCCGCAGCCATATCGGCGGTAATCAGTTTGCGGATTTGCCGCATCAGGTTGACGCCTTCGTACACGGCAAAACCGATGCCGTCATGCTGCAACCACGCCAACACGCCGCAAAGCGCGGCCTCCGCCGCATTGTGCGGCACTTCTTCATCCGCCAGCACCGCAGCCGCATAATCAAACGCCGCGCTCATCCGCCCGGGGTGCGGCAGCTTCACCGCATCGCACACTGCCTGCGCCGTCCCGTATTGTGCGGCAAACCTTTCTATGGCTTCCTGTTCGAAAGCAATCCATTGCGCCTGATAGAGGTCGTCTGAATCGGGAATATTGATGACGTCAAACGTCTGCCCGCCTGCCAACGCGACCGCTTCACCCGCCGCAATCCTCAATTCGCTCCCCGCCCACCGCAGCTTCTTGCATCCGCGCCGCACGATAACCACGGTCGGTTCATGTACCGCCACGCTGCGGTACAAGGCGGTATGATGTTGCACGATACCGCCTAAAGCACCCAATCGTTCACGCGTATGAAAGTAATTTGACGGCACGGTTATATTCCTCAATGTTTCAACACACAGGGCTGCACATAAGGCGCAGCCCTGTTACCCTGATTTGGAAGGGGTTACTTCCCAAAAAATAAACAAAATTCTACTGCCCTGAGGGGCCGGGTTTCAACCATATTCCATTGGCGTACCTGCAACTTGGCCCCCCTGTGGGGGAGGGTCAGGGAGAGGGTAAAACGGGGCAGATGCAGACAATATTTCCGTTGCCACCCTAATGCCCTCTCCCTAACCCTCTCCCACGGGAGAGGGAATGGATTGCCGTTCAAATAAATCGCTCCACATAAAAATCAATGCGTTATCTCAAACTCACGTTAGGTCTAATCAAATTGTCAGACATCCATATCCGACAAGCAATCTGCTTTTCAGACGGCCTTACAAATTTAAGTTTGACGTGCGTTCGAAATAAGGCAGTTGATGCGAAGCGAAATTCCGTCGGCGTGCCTGCAACTTGGCTCCCTCCCCTGTGGGGGAGGGTTGGGGAGAGGGTAAAACGGGGCAGATACAGACAATATTTCCGTTGCCGCCCCAATGCCCTCTCCCTAACCCTCTCCCACGGGAGAGGGAATGGATTGCCGTTCAAATAAATCGCTCTACATAAAAATCAATGCGTTATCTCAAACTCACGTTAGGTCTAATCAAATTGTCGGACATCCATATCCGACAGCCCATCTTCTTTTCAGACGGCCTTTTCAGCCAACAACCGCGCCAATATCCCCTCATACACCGCCGACAGCTTTGGAATGTCGTCCAGCCGCACGTTTTCGTTGATTTGGTGGATGGTGGCATTGGACGGACCCAGTTCGATGAGTTCTTTCGCAATGGCTTTAATGAAGCGTCCGTCCGAAGTGCCGCCGGTGGTGGACAATTCGGTCTCTACGCCGCAGGTTTCGGCGATGGCGGCGCGTGCCACGTCGGTCAGTTTGCCCGCGTGGGTCAGGAAGGGCTGCCCTGAACACGACCACTGCAAATCGTATTGCACGCCGTGTTTGTCCAAAATGGCGTGAACGCGTTGTTTCAGCCCTGCTTCGGTGGACTCGGTGGAGAAGCGGAAATTGAATTTTACGTTCAGCTCGCCCGGAATGACATTGGTCGCGCCTGTGCCGCCGTTGATATTGGAAATTTGAAAGCTGGTCGGCGGAAAGTATTCGTTGCCTTCGTCCCAGACTTCCTGCGTCAGCTCTAACAAGGCCGGTGCAAAAGTATGTACGGGATTGATTGCCAAATGCGGATAGGCAATATGTCCTTGCTTACCTTTGACGGTCAGGTTGCCCGACAGCGAGCCGCGCCGGCCGTTTTTAATCATATCGCCCAATTTGTCTACGGCGGTCGGTTCGCCGACGATGCAATAGTCGATAAGCTCGTCGCGCGCTTTCAATACATCGACGACTTTGGTCGTACCATCCAGTGCGTCGCCCTCTTCGTCGGAAGTAATCAGAAGCGCAATGCTGCCTTGGTGGTCGGGATGTTCGGCAACGAAGCGTTCGCAGGCGGTAACAAAGCAGGCGATGCTGGTTTTCATGTCCGCCGCGCCGCGTCCGTATAATCTTCCGTCGCGCTCGGTCGGCTCGAACGGGGGCGAATCCCATTTTTCAACAGGACCTGTCGGCACGACGTCGGTATGTCCTGCAAAACAGACGACGGGAGCTTTTGTGCCGCGTCGCAACCAGATGTTTTTGGTGTCGCCGAAATGGAGTTCTTCAGCCGCAAAACCGATTTTGTGCAGGCGTTCGGCAAGCAGTTTTTGGCAATCTCGGTCGTCGGGGGTAACGGACGGGCGGGAAATCAACGCTTTGGCGAGTTCTAGGGATTGGGTTTCGGTCATTTTGTTCACTTTGGAAATCAGGTCGTCTGAAATGTTTTCAATTTGATTTTCAGACGACCTTTGGGTTGGGTTGATATGTTCTGAATCATTTGCCATGACAGGCTTCATAAAGCGGCAGCAAATCTTCCACCGTTTCGGCTATCCATTTTGCTACATCCTGTTTGCCCAAATCGTCGCGTTCGATGTGTTTGCCGATGCAGAAAAAGTCTTCGTCGTTTTGCAACCTTCGGTCGGATTCGCTTTGTTGTGCGACGGTGCGGTAGTCGTCATATTCGCTTTCCGCGCCGTGCCACATATCGAATGCGGCGTATTTCTCGGTATCGAAATCATCCAGCCAGCGGTTGTATTCAGGCAGCGCAATCGGTGATACGTCGGCTTTGTAGCAGTGCCAGTCCAAGCTGACGCTCAGGCGGCGGCGGTTCAATAAAATCGATAAAATCGCGGCGGAGTTTTTGTATTGGGCGTATTTGAAGTAGGCGAAGAAATGGGCGCGCACCTGCCAGCCGTTACACCAGCGTTCGATATGTGGCGGGGCGAAAGGTTCGCCCAAGTCTGCGGCGACCTGCTGTATCAGCTGCTGCCATATCTGCCAGTTTTCTTTGTAGTCGGCTTTGATTTGCGGAATGCTTTCGGGCTGGTATTTTTTGAGCTGGGCAAATTGGAAAAACGGGATATTGAACAAATCGCAGCTTTTTGGCGTCAGCATGGTTTGCTTCCTTTTCAGACGACGTGGTTGGTTTGCAGGGAGATACTGGTGGTCGCCTGAAACTCTGTTTTCAAGTTTTCAGACGACCTTTGTTTGAAGAAACGGCAATCTGTAAACGGCCTTATCTGCGTCGGCGCGCTGCCATGATTTCGCCGATTTCGGTCAGCTTCTCTTTGGGGATAAACGTTTTGCCCATGTCGAACAAGGGTTCTTCAATCGCCAAATGCACATCGTAACCTGCCACAAAGCGTTTGAACGCTTCCGCATCGGGGATATAGGCGTTATCTGCTTCGAGTTTGGCAAATTCGGCAGCCACGGCATCCCAGTTGCCATGCAGGCTTACATGTTGGCGCAAAAGCTCGTCCACGCTTTCTTGGGCTTGCGGCGCGTATTGCAGCAGGAGCGGGAAGAAGTTTTCTTCTTCGTCTTCATGGTGCAGTGGCGCGGCGACGTTGAAATACTGGGCGATTTGGCGGATGGTTTGCAAAACAATCTGATTGCAGCCGTTTTCGGCGATATAGTCCGACAACATGGCGACCTGGCCGCAGAAACGGCGCACTTTGCCGTGGCAGGCATACAGCATTTCAATCGGTTCGGCAAAGGTAACGCTTTTGGTTTCAAACGGATTCATGTTTGTGTTCTCAATGGGTACTTTTCAGACGACCATTTTATAACAAAACAGCCTGCATAAAGCAGGCTGTCTGTATTTTGAAGCTTGGACGGATTAGTCGACCAAAGTCACTTTGCCGTTCATCAAAGCACCGTGTCCTGGGAAGGTGCAGGCAAATTTGTATTCGCCGCCCGCCAGTTTGGCAGGATCCAGAGTCAGGGAAGCTTCTTCGCCGCCGCCAACCAGTTTGGTGTGGGCAACAACGCGTGCATCGTCAGCTTTCACGTAGTCGGTTGCAGCAGCGCCGGCACCGTCTTTGAAAATACCGTCCATGTCTTCGGCTTTACCGATGACGATGTTGTGACCCATGCTTTCTTTAGGTTGGGTACCGGTGTGTTTCAGAGTAACGGTGAATTCTTTACAAGCTTTGCTGACTTGGATTTCTTTAGTGTTGAACTGCATAGCGTCGTTGGCTTCGACAGTAGTCGCGCAGTTGCCGGCGGCAGGTGCTGCGGCAGAGTTGGCGGAAGCCGCGCCGGAAGCAGGAGCATCGGCAGGAGGTGCGCTTTCTGCAGGAGCAGGTGCGGCTTCGGAAGCAGCAGATGCAGTCGGAGCAGGGGCTTCGGCAGGTTTTGAAGCTTCTTGTGAACAAGCGGACAAGCCGATAACGGCAGCGGAAATCAGAGCCAAATAAGCTTTCATGTGTATCTCCTAATGATAGGTGAGAATATGTTAAGTTCTACAAAATAAAAACTTGCGAATATATATTAATGAACCTAATTTCAGATTTCATATCCGCAAGCGAAAGAAGGATGAAAATGAAGCTATATTCTGCTACAACAAATCGAACAAATCCAAAATTCAACGGCTGTTTTACCTCAGTTTACACAAATGAGAATGGCTACTATTAATGTCGTATTTCTTTAGTATTAGATTTTATCGGTCATACGAAATACTCTTTAACTTTAATTAACAAACAACACAACCATTTCAAACTCAACGGCTGTGTTTGCGCACCAGCTCCGCCAGCGCGGCAGCCAATTCAGGATGCTTGTCTTCCAATTTTGCCGCCGCCGCATCAAAACTCTCCAATGCCGCCCCGCTCAAATGCAGGCTGTTGACTTTGGGTTGCGCCGGCGGCTTCGGCACGACTTTGACCACCACATCCCGAATCTCCGCGTTCAACTCCTGAAGCTGCGGCACAAGCGCGGGCAATATCATTTTCAGGCGCGAAGCCGCCATACCGTTTGCCGCCAGCAACACCAGCCTGCCCTCTTCGATGCAGGCGGTTTGAAAGTGCGGGTGCAGGTTTGCCGGCAGGATGCGTTTGACTGCCGCATCCAGCCTGCGCCATTGTTGCGACTGCTGCAACAAACCGGCCAACCGCGCATCCCGCTTGCCCAATTGTTCCAAATTCATATGTTTCAGACGACCTTTTCAAAGTGTACGGTTGTATTATCAAGATTGAAATCCGGTAAAACTGCCTTTATTTCAAACGGCATGACTGCCTTGCCGCGAGGCTTGTGTTAAAATCCCCGTTTCGCCATTATTTTATATCAGGCGCAGGAACTATTTCATGCTGACAAACATTGCTAAGAAAATCTTCGGCAGCCGCAATGACCGGCTGCTCAAACAATACCGTAAATCCGTTGCCAAAATCAACGCACTCGAAGAACAAATGAAAGCCTTGAGCGATGCGGATTTACAGGCTAAAACAGCCGAATTCAAACAACGTCTTGCCAACGGTCAGACTTTGGACGACATCTTGGTCGAAGCCTTCGCCGTCTGCCGCGAAGCGTCCCGCCGCGTACTCGGTATGCGCCACTTCGACGTCCAGCTTATCGGCGGTATGGTGCTGCACGACGGCAAAATCGCCGAAATGCGTACCGGCGAAGGTAAAACCTTGGTCGCCACCCTTGCCGTCTATCTCAACGCCCTGTCCGGCAAAGGCGTGCACGTCGTTACCGTCAACGACTACCTCGCCGCCCGCGACGCAGGCATTATGGAACCGCTCTACAACTTCCTCGGCTTAACCGTCGGCGTCATCGTCGCCGATATGCAGCCGTTTGACCGTCAAAACGCCTACGGCTCCGACATTACCTACGGTACCAACAACGAATTCGGCTTCGACTACCTGCGCGACAACATGGTGACCGACCAATACGACAAAGTTCAGCGCGAATTGAATTTTGCCGTAGTGGACGAAGTGGACTCCATTCTGATCGACGAAGCGCGCACCCCGCTGATTATCTCCGGGCAGGCGGATGACAACATCCAGCTGTACCAAATCATGAACAGCCTTCCCGCGCACCTCATCCGCCAAGAAACCGAAGAAGGCGAAGGCGATTACTGGGTCGATGAAAAAGCACACCAAGTCATCTTGAGCGAAGCGGGTCACGAACACGCCGAGCAAATCCTGATTCAAATGGGTTTGCTGCAAGAAAACGACTCCCTCTACTCCGCCGCCAACATCGCCCTGATGCACCACCTCATGGCTGCATTGCGCGCGCATACGTTATTCCACAAAGACCAACACTACGTCATTCAAGACGGCGAAATCGTTATCGTAGACGAATTTACAGGTCGTCTGATGTCTGGCCGCCGTTGGTCCGAAGGCCTGCACCAAGCCGTCGAAGCCAAAGAAGGCGTGGAAATCAAACGCGAAAACCAAACCCTCGCCTCCATCACCTTCCAAAACTACTTCCGCCTGTACACCAAACTCTCCGGCATGACCGGTACCGCCGATACCGAAGCTTTCGAGTTCCAAAGCATCTACAACCTCGAAACCGTCATCATCCCGACCAACCGCCCCGTACAGCGTAAAGACTTCAACGACCAGATTTTCCGTTCTGCCGAAGAAAAATTCGAAGCCGTCGTCAAAGACATCGAAGAATGCCACAAACGCGGACAACCCGTCCTCGTCGGTACCACCAGCATCGAAAACTCCGAGCTGGTTTCCCGTCTTCTGCAAAAAGCCGGACTGCCGCACAACGTCCTCAACGCCAAAGAACACGAACGCGAAGCCCTGATTGTCGCCCAAGCCGGTAAAGTCGGCGCCATTACCGTCGCCACCAACATGGCGGGCCGCGGCACCGACATCGTCCTTGGCGGCAACCTCAAGCACCAAATCGAAGCCATCCAGTCCAACGAAAACCTGAGCGACGAAGAAAAAACCGCACAAATCGCCGCTCTTGAAAACGGCTGGCAGGCAGAACACGACCAAGTGGTCGCGGCAGGCGGCCTGCACATCATCGGCACCGAACGCCACGAAAGCCGCCGCATCGACAACCAATTGCGCGGACGCGCAGGCCGTCAGGGCGACCCCGGCTCCAGCCGCTTCTACCTCTCATTTGAAGACCCGCTGCTGCGCCTCTTCGCACTCGACCGCGCTGCCGCCATCCTCAACCGCCTTGCGCCCGAACGCGGCGTCGCCATCGAACACGGCATGTTGACCCGTCAAATCGAAGGCGCGCAACGTAAAGTCGAAGGCCGCAACTTCGACATGCGTAAACAAGTATTGGAATACGATGACGTTGCCAACGACCAACGTAAAGTCATCTACCACCAACGCAACGAAATTCTCAACAGCAAAGACGTCAGCGACCTGACCAAACGCATCCGCGAAGAAGTCATCAGTGATTTGGTTGATCTGTACATACCGCCCGACAGCATGGAAGAGCAATGGGACATCCCTGGGCTCGAAAGCCAGCTTGCCGCCGAGTTCCGTCTGCACGAAGACATCCAAGCATGGCTCAAAGCAGACAGCACTTTGGACAATCAAGACCTCAAAGAGCGTCTGATTAAACGCGTGGAAGAAGAATACGCGGCAAAAGTCGAGCTGGTCGGTAAAAAACCGATGGCGGATTTCGAACGCAACGTCATGCTGCAAGTCATCGACCTGCAATGGCGCGAACACCTTGCCGCTATGGACTATCTGCGCCAAGGCATCCACCTGCGCAGCTATGCCCAGAAAAATCCGAAACAGGAATACAAACGCGAAGCCTTCGCCATGTTTGAAAACCTGTGGCGCGGCATCAAGCATCAAACCGCCGCCCTCTTGACCTCCGTCCAAATCGAGCGCAACACCGATGTAGAAGAAATTGCCGAACCCGCACCCGTCGGCATCCAAACCATCCACTCCGAAGCGCCCGACATGGAAGAGCTGCTCGGACAATCCCAAACCAATTTGGTTACCGAAGCGTTCGATCCCGACGGAACGGATTTCAGCCCCGAAGCACTTGCCGCCCAAGGCCAAGTCGTCCACCGCAACGACCCCTGCCCTTGCGGCAGCGGCCTGAAATACAAACAATGCCACGGCAAACTGAGCTGATGACAGCTTAAACAAAAGGTCGTCTGAAACCTCGAAAGGTTTTCAGACGACCTTTTTCATCACCCAAGTTACAGAACCGCGCCGCCATAAAAAAATACCATCGTTATTAAATTGTCAGGCGGTCACGATACGGTATAATCCTTAAATCTGCTTCGTACAGCATCATCGAACGCTTATGGACAATACGCAAAACCCTCAAAACCTGCAACGCAATTCATTGCGCCGCAACAGTATTTACCTGCTGCCCAACTCCTTTACCATCGCCGCGTTGTTCTGCGCCTTTTTCGCCATCACCCAATCCATGCACGGGCGTTATGAGACGGCAGCGATTGCAGTATTCCTCTCCATGCTGCTCGACGGCATGGACGGTCGCGTGGCACGGCTGACCAACAGCCAAAGCGCGTTCGGCGAACAGCTCGACAGCCTTGCCGACATGGTCAGTTTCGGCGTTGCGCCCGCCTTGATTGCCTATAAATGGCAGCTTTGGCAGTTTGGCAAAATCGGTTATTCCGTCGCCTTCATCTACTGCGCCTGCGCCGCCCTGCGCCTCGCCCTCTTCAATACGCTTATCGGCAAAGTCGATAAACGCTGGTTCATCGGCGTTCCCAGTCCGACCGCCGCCGCGTTGATTGTCGGCCTGATTTGGGTCAACCACAGCATCGAACGCTTCCCCGGCGTGCATTGGTGGGCTTTGGGCATCACGCTTTTCGCCGGCATTTCCATGATCGTCCAAATCCCGTTTTGGAGCTTTAAAGAAATCAACATCCGCCGCCAAGTCCCGTTTATGGGCATGGTAATCGCCGTGCTGATCCTCCTCTTAATCACATGGAAGCCCGCCCTCGTCTTATTCCTCTTCTTCTTAGGGTACAGTCTCTCCGGCTACATTATGGCGGCACGGCGTTGGCTGAAAAAACGCCGCAGGAACAAAAAGGTCGTCTGAAAAATGTGGACTTGGGATATTATCCTCGCCCTGCTCGCCGTCGGAAGCGCTGCTGGCTTTATTGCAGGATTGTTCGGCGTAGGCGGCGGTACGTTGGTCGTCCCCGTCGTCTTGTGGACACTGCAACTGCAAGGCATCAACAGCCATCCCTACGCCCAACATCTCGCCATCGGCACATCCTTCGCCGTAATGGTGTTCACCACCTTCTCCAGCATGTACGCGCAGCACAAAAAAAGCGCCATCGACTGGCAGACTGTCCGCCGTATGACCCCTTCCATGATATTCGGCGTACTGATCGGCGCAGTAACCGCCAAATACATGCCTACCCGCGCCCTGCAAATCTTCTTCATCTCATTCCTGACCCTTATCGCCCTCAAAACCCTCACCGACTCCAAACCCAAAGCCTCGCGCCACCTGCCCGCCCTGCCCGGCTTAAGCGCGGTCGGCACATTGTTCGGCGCAGCTTCAAGCTGGGTCGGCATCGGCGGCGGCTCGCTGTCCGTCCCCTTCCTGATGTATTGCAACTTTCCTGCCCACCGCGCCATCAGCACATCTTCCGGCCTTGCCTGGCCGATTGCGCTCGCCGGCACAATCGGCTATCTCGTTACCGGCTGGAACGTTCCCGACCTGCCCCACGGCTCCGGCGGCTTTCTCTATCTGCCCGCCGTCGCCATCCTCAGCATCGCCACCATGATTTTCGCCCCTATCGGCGTCAAAACCGCGCACAAACTCCCCGCCCGCCAGCTCAAAATCTCCTTCGGCATCATGCTGCTGCTGATTGCCGTCAAAATGGCTTGGAACCTTGTCCGTTAACCATGCTGGCAAACACCGTATAACAAAATTACCCACCACCCTTTGGCATCATGAATCTTCTAAAAACCGTTTAATCTTTCCCAAAGCCAAGCCTGACGGTTTATTTGTCTATAACGACAAGTACTCATAAAAATCCAGTCAACACAAAAAGGTCGTCTGAAACCCGAATCCGGATTTTCAGACGACCTTTTTTCTACATCAATAAACGATGTTCAGCAGGCAATCAATAGAAGCCTTCGCGCTCTTCGCGGGTGGAAATGTAGATGTTTTTCACCTGCGTGTACGCGGCGAGCATCATTTTGTGGGTTTCGCGGCCGATACCTGAAGTTTTGTAGCCACCGAACGGTGCGCCTGCGGGCAGGCGGTTGTAGCAGTTCACCCAGACGCGACCGGTTTCCAGCGCATTGGAAACGCGCAGGCAGCGGTTGATGTCTTTGCTCCAAACTGCGCCGCCCAAGCCGTATTCGCTGTCGTTGGCCATTTTGATGACTTCTTCTTCGGTTTTGAATTTAATCACGGTGGCAACC